>JARRJE010000304.1:0-3390 GCA_037379765.1 Deltaproteobacteria bacterium | reverse complement strand
AAAAAGGGCGGACGCCGAATCGAGGGGGAGGCCGTTCCTTCCCAGCCCCTGGTCACGGTCATCACTGTGGTCTTGAACGGCGAGAAACACCTGGCACAGACTATCCAAAGTGTTCAGGAGCAAAGTTTCGGCAACATCGAATACATTATCATCGATGGGGTCTCGACGGACTCCTCCCTGGAAATTATCAAGGAGCACGAGGACCGGATCGACTACTGGATCAGCGAACCCGATCAAGGCATCTATGATGCCATGAACAAGGGGATCGCCCTGGCCCGCGGTAAGCTGATCGGTCTCCTGAATGCCGGCGACCACTATGAACAGGAGGCCATTGCCGCTGTTGTCGCCGCCTATCTGCGCCACGGCGCTCCCGGCATTTATTTCGGCCACACCTATCTCCTCCAGGAGGATCTGGGGCTGAGATACCGGTACCCGGCCCGTCTCGACCACTGGCGGGGAATGGGGTTCTGCCATCCGGCCATGTTCGCCCACCGACAGGTGTATCACGATCTCGGGAAATACGACCTGGCTTACAGGTTTGCCGCCGATTACGATTTCCTCCTGAGGGCATTAAGGCACCAAGTCGAGCTCATTCCGGTCGATGCCTACCTCGTCAATTACCGGAACAACGGCCTCAGTGCCACCAATCTCGCCGACTCACTCAGTGAAATCAAAACGATCAACAGGAACCATTTCGGTTTTTTCAGTTCCGAGCATTTCAAATTTCTCGTCCTTTACGCCAAAAGCATGCTGCTGATTTCTCTGCAGCCGCTGATCAGGAGAATCGCCGGCGAAAAGTACCTGACAGTGCTTAAATCTCTCTACACCCGGATGTTCCTGGCCAAGATCCGATAGCTTTGAAACCTCGCCCCTCGCCATGAAAAAGATCTTCACCATTCGCAATCTGAACCAGCAGCAGGAGCACATGTGGAGCGCCAGCCAGGTCGAGGATGGGGTTTCGGTCTGTCCTTTGCGCCACATCGAGGGGCTTTTCCTGCGCCACCTGCCGCGGGGGGAGAAGGTCCTCGAGGCGGGATGCGGCTTGGGGGCCTGGGTGATCTATCTGGGCGAGCGGGGCTACGACATCGAGGGGATCGACCACGACGCCCGGGTGATCGACCGGCTCAAGGCCGGGCGGCCGTCGCTGCCGGTTTCCCAAGGAGACATCTGCCATCTGCCATACGCGGACGGGTCGCTGGGGGCCTACATCACCCTGGGGGTCATGGAACACTTCGAGGAGGGGTGCGGGGCGGCCATGACAGAAGCGCGGCGGGTGCTGAAGCCGGGGGGGCTTCTCTTTTTCACCGTGCCGCACGAAAACATATTCCGCAAGATCCTGGCCCATCCCCTGCGGCGGGCCTATCTCGCTTGGCGGAGAAAGCAGGGAGACGATATCCACTTCGCCGAATACCGTTACACCCGGTACGAGGTACAGGCCTTGCTGCGGGAGCACGGTTTCGAACCGATCCACATCGACTGGGACGATTTCACGCCCCGCTCCATGTCTCTGGGTCTGTGGGCCGATTTCCCGCAATTTCAGGGAGCCGCCTACAGGCTGAACGGTCCCGGAAAAATCCTGGCCCTGACCCTGAACAGCCTGTCGCGCTGGCTTCTCGCGGGCGGGGTCTTTTGCCTGGCCCGAAAACAGTAAGGGTATATTGTGTCTCCGAAAACAACCAGCCAGGGCAGATCACTATTCCGGATGCAGGTTTGAAACAGTTGCTGAGTTGCTAAGTTGTTGAGTTGCTGAGCTCTTTGGATATTAGCTTCTGCCTATCAGCTTAAGAGCTTAACAGCTCATTCTTCCAAGTCAGGAGAGTGTGATCCATTCATGAAAACCATTGCCGTCCTCAGAAGCAACCCCAAGGACGCCGCCTTGATCCGGCTGGTGCGAAGCCTCGGCAAGGCCGGCCAAGTGGACTGCTATCTGTGGGACCGGCAGGGCGATTTCCAGCCGGCCTGGGCCGATGACCGCGTTCGTTACATCAAGTGCACCATCCGGGCCGGCTTTTACGATCTTAGGATCCTGTTCAAGCTGGTCCGGTTTCAGGGGTGGCTGTTCTGGAAACTGCTGACCAGCGGCTGCGACGTTATCCACGCCATTGATCTCGACACCGGCCTGCCCGGTATGCTGGCGGCCAGGCTCCGGCGCAAAAAATTCGTTTACCAGTGCCTCGATCCTTACTATGCCATGTTGCCGGCCAACTGGCCCCGTTTCCTCGCCGCTTTTGCCCGCTGGCTGGAAAACCGGTTGATCTCCGCCGCCGATCTCTTCATCATCACCGATCTGCTGCGGATGCCCCAGCACGCGGGCGCGAAACCGCGGCAGGTGGTGGAGGTGGCCAATGTGCCCAACCTGCCGCAGCTCTCCCCGCCTCCCTCCCCTGCCGGCGTTTTCACGGTGGGCTACCTCGGCTCTCTTATCGAGGGCCGGAACCTGCTGACCGTGATCGAGGCCTGCGGCGAGCTGGAAAAATATGGAGTGCGGCTTATCATCGGCTCTTTCGGCCCCCTGGAGGCCTGGGTCGAAGCCCACACCAAGGGTCGGCAGAACGTCTTTTTCAGAAAGTGGATCCCATCCTATGAAAAGATGCTGGAGGAGGAAGCCGGTTTCGACCTTTTCTTTCATATCACCGATCCCGCCAACAACTCCCAGAAATGGGTGAGTCCGAACAAGCTCTTCGAGGCCATGGCCTTCGGCAAAGCGATCATCGTCGGCAAAGACACGCTGGCAGCCCGGCGGGTGGAGGCCTTCGGCAACGGGGTGGCGGTTTCCTACGGCTCCAAAGAAGAGTTGCAGCAGACCATCCTGCGGTTCAGAAACGATCCCGATCTCGCCCGGGAGATGGGCGAAAAAGGCCGGGCCGAGTTCCAGCGCCACTGGCGTCCGGAGACAATGGAGCAGAGGCTGCTGGAAGCATACTCCCTCCTCCTCATCTAGAAAGAGGATTCAGACAGTGAAAACCTCACTTGGAAACGGATGCTACCGATATCATCAGGGATCAGGGATTTTTTTGTATCACAGAATAAAAGGTGACAGGCCTATCATCAAAGACCCGATTGCATCCCACTGAATGGCTCCAGCAGCAGTTCGACATGTATGTCCTGGTGATAATCCGGCATCCGGCGGCATTTTGCTCCAGCCTGAAAATCAAGAATGGCAATTCAACTTCCGCCATTTCTTAAGCCAGCCTCTATTGCTGAAAAAATATTTGGGGAAATACGAAGAAGAAATTCGCGCACAGACCAGGCTGAAATAATAATTGATGAATATGTTAAATCCATATCACCATAAGTTGCAAAAAATATTGCAATAATCCTTCAGTTCCTTTGGGTACTTGAATGCAGCATCCGAACAAGAAAGAAGACAAGCGGATGGTCCTTATCCGG
>JARRJE010000303.1:0-3400 GCA_037379765.1 Deltaproteobacteria bacterium | reverse complement strand
ATCGGTCTCGCCATCTCGGCTCATCGACATCATCGAGCGGACCGTTTCGGCAACGGCTCCGGCCGACAGCCGCCTCTTCCCCAGTATCATCGGCCAAAGCGAAAAGATCAAAAAAGTTTTTTCCCTGATCGAGAAAATCTGCGACACCGACACCACCGTACTGGTGCATGGCGAATCCGGCACCGGCAAGGAGCTTATCGCCCGAGCCCTTCATAATCAAGGAGTGCGTCGCAACGGGCCTTTCGTGCCGGTCAACTGCGGTGCCATTCCGGGAGAGTTGCTGGAGAGCGAGCTGTTCGGTCATGAAAAAGGCGCCTTTACCCACGCCATCCGCACCCGAGTGGGACGATTCGAAATGGCGCACGGCGGCACCGTTTTCCTGGATGAAATTTCGGAAATGAGCCCGATGCTCCAGGTCAAGCTCCTGCGAGTTCTGCAGGAACGCCAATTTGAACGCATTGGCGGAACCAAGACCATCAATTCCGATTTCCGGGTGATTGCCGCCACCAACTGCAACCTGGAGGAGGAGGTCAAGCAAGGGAAGTTTCGTGAAGACCTCTACTACCGGCTCAACGTCATCCCCGTCGAAGCGCCGCCGCTCCGGAAAAGAACTTCCGACATCCCTCAATTGGTCAATCATTTCATCGAGAAATTCAACAGATCCAAGCGAAAAACAGTAAGCGGCATCAGCCCGGAAGCGCTTGCCTGTCTCGTCAACTACCAATGGCCTGGCAATGTCCGCGAGCTGGAAAACGTCATTGAGCGGATGGTGATCTTAGCCACCGTGGATCAGCTCACGGAAAGAGACCTGCCGAGCCGCATCCGGGAGAGGGATGGAGCTGCCCGGACCGAGATCGATGCCATTCCGGGTGAGGGTTTCGTGCTGAGTGAGGTCGTCGCCGATTTCGAGCAGCGGTTGATCATCCAGGCGCTGGACCAGACCGGCTGGGTCAAAAATCAAGCCGCCAAGCTGCTTAATGTCAACCGGACCACTCTGCTCGAAAAGATGAAGCGCCACAAACTGATCCACCCCCCATCTGCGGCATGAAGACAGGCTCTTCCCCGTAGCCGATGCACGGGCAGGATTCTTTCAGGGGTTTGGGCATCATGATCTTCCGTGACCTCCCTTCCAAATGGCTTGCATCACTTTTGGCGGTTTTCTCCTTCACCGTCCTCGGCATTGGTTTCTGGCCCCCGACCGCAGCATATGGCCAGAAAGGGGGAGGCGAAGCCAAATCTCTTTCGGCGGCCGCGCTCTGGCAAGCGGCAGAAGAGGCGGTTGCGGTAGGCAACCAGAAGAAGGCGGTCAGGCTTTTTGGCCGACTGCGTCGCTCTTATCCAGAAGCGGAACAGGCGGAGGAAGCCTTGTGGCAGGAGGCTCGGCTGCGCCATGAGCTGGCCCGCGGCCGAAAGGAAGCGGATTGGGGCAAGGTCCGGGACCTCTATCATCAATATGTGACGGAGTATCCCAAGGGAGTCCATTTCGAGGAGGCCTATCTCGACCTGGGGCTTGCCCATTACCGGATGCATTTTTTCCCAGAGGCCCTCGTCTATCTGAAGCTTTTCCTCGGACGGTTCCCTCAATCCCGCTACCGGGACAAGGCGCGCTACTGGCAGGGACGAACCCTCTTGAAAATCGGCCGTCCCGACCAGGCGGAGCCAATCTTTCAGAAACTGGCGGCCGGCAAGGACAGCCCTCTCCGGGTCAAGGCCAAGGAAGCCCTCGGCGACCTCTGTTTCACCACCGGCCGTTATCAGGAAGCTCTCGCCACGTATCAAGACTCCCTGCAGGAATTTGCGCCCGATACGGAAGAGCATTTCGAGATCATTCGCAAGCTCGGCCTGACCCATGCGCGGCTGGGTCATGAGGTCGCCTGCCGTGACGATCTGTATCAATATCTCAACGTAGTCCCCGATTCATCTCATGAGGCGGAGGTCCTGTTCGAACTGGGCGAAAGCTACTGGCGCACCGGGGATACGGGAGCCGCCAGGGTGCTTTATGAGCGGGCCCTGCACAAGGCCCGTCCCGGGAAGAGGGCGGCGGTTCTCAGCCGTTTCCGGCTGGTATTCATCAAGGGTTTCCGGAAAAAGAAACATCAACCTTGGCAGAAGCAGGACGATCTTGGAGACGAGGACGACGCGCCTTACCAGGCGGTGCTCGAAAGTTTTGGCCGGGAGCCCATTGCCCAGGACGCCCGTTATGCGCTTCTTCAGAGGCTCACAGCCAGAAAGGAATCAAAGAAGGCCTTGCTGCTTGCCAAGGCTTATCTCAATTCCTCAGGCGGTGAGGAAGGGCAGCGGCGGAAGGTGGCTTCCATGCTGTACCAGCTGCTGGAGGGCCGAGTGCAGAGTCTTTTGCAGGCGAAGAAATATCAGCAGGTCTGCGATCTCTATCAGAAGGAATATCACTATTTCGACACCGATCAGGACGAGAGACTGCTTTACCTTTTGGGCCAGGCTTTTCAGGAACTAGGTCTTTACGACCAGGCGTCTCGCATTTATTATCGGGCGCTTAACGGGAAATTGACGACGGAAGAGAAGAGTGATCTCTATGAACGTCGGGCCCAGGTTTATTTGGCCAAAGGCGACCGCAAGGCCGCCAGGCGCCTTCTCGCTTACCTGCGCGATTTTTATGCCGGAAAGAAGGGCATCGATAAGTTCCTCTACCTGACCGGACGCTTGCGGGAAGCTCAAGGGAAAGCAAGGCAAGCGGCATCCTTTTATGCCAAGGCCTGCGATGCTGAGGCCACCGGTGAGGGAGGCGCCTCCTGTTTGGCCGAGATGCGATTGCGGTTGCAGCTTGATCAAGTGGGAAAAGCAGCAGCGGCCCTGGCTCGCTCCCGAAAAAAGAATCTTTTGAGGCCGGCAGACCTGCAACAGGGGTATGGCGCTCTGGGAGATGCCTGGCGGCGCAAGGGGGAACTGGCGCGTGCGGTGACGGCCTATGCCGAGGCTGTCGGCGAGAAGATGCCGCAGGATGGGGAAAAAGCCCAATCCGTGCATCTGCGGCTGGCGGATCTCTATCTGAAGCTGGGCCAGGTCGAAAAAGGGAGCGCCCATTATGAGAAGGCGAGCAGCGGCCCCGACCCCTTACTTGCCAAAAGCGCCAAAGATGGGCTCCGGCTGGCCGGCATTGAACAAGGGGCGGCGAAACTTCTCAGCCTTTCTCCACAGGCTGAAGGCAAGCCATGACCGGGCAGATTTTCGAAGAGGCAGGCGTGCTGCGCGAGCTCCTCTTCACGATCATGGAGAGCCTGCCCTACGGTCTCCTCCTGGCCGACCGTCATGGGGCCTTGCTGGCCAGCAATCAAAAGGCAGGAGCCTTACTGGGCGGCACTTCATTCCGGGGGCGGTCCTGCTATCAGCTCCTGGAGCAGCATCTGGGTATGCCGGCGGACCA
>JARRJE010000302.1:0-3406 GCA_037379765.1 Deltaproteobacteria bacterium | reverse complement strand
GTATGATGCCATCCCGCGAGAAAGTCAAGAGCCCCCTGAAAGAATGGATCTTTTTTCATGTTCTTCACGGCGATCCCGCTCTCACACATCTTGATCCCGGTCACGGAGGCAGAAGGAAAAGTCGGCCGCTCCTTCCTCTTCCTCGGTTTCGGGGACGGCGCAACGGGCTCGCTCTCGCTCGATGAGGAGTCGGGCCTTCAGCTCCTCCCTTCGGCGGCGGAACAGCTTCTCCGGAAAGGTAGAGCTTGCCAGATAGGCGAGCATGTGATTATTCACCTGGGAGAGCAGCTCGGTAAATGCCTCCTGTTTTTCCTCCTCGGCCACAAATCGGCGTTCCTTGTCCAGAGTGAAGACCACTCCGGCGCCCAACTTTTCCCGCATAGTCGTAAGCAACTCCGGATCGTCCTCTTTGATCTCTGCGAGAAGCTCCGGCACGGGGATGATCCGCGCTTCCCCGTGCAGCCGGATGAGCCAACGGTCGGCGGCGAGCCGTCGAGAGTGGTCATAGAGCCGAAGACGCATCCGGTTGGAAAGGTTCTTTTCCTCTATCAGTCCGGCTTCCGCCGTATCCTCTCGTTTCATTTCAATTCACCATGGTTGCCGCTTCCCGGTTAAGCGGTTAATATAAAATCCATTACTTTCTTCCGGACAATCCCGGAAGGCCAATCGCGCAAAGAGAGAGCTCTTTCCACCAGAACTGCTCCGGCAATCAATCCAACTTGGGCGAGAATGGATAAGAAAACCCGCTCACCCGAGCATGAAATAAAAATGACCATCCGTTACTACGACACCAAGAGCGGCAACAAGATCCCTTTGACTCCCTTGGAAGAGGGGCGCGTCAGATTCTACGTCTGCGGAATCACCGCCTATGATTACTGCCACATAGGCCACGCCAGGTCGGCGCTCGTCTTCGACATGATCGTCAACTACATCCGCCATCGGGGGTACAAGGTCACCTATGTCCGTAATTTCACAGATATCGACGACAAAATCATCAAGCGGGCGCAGGAGCAAAATACCACAACCGAAGAGCTTGCCAAGAGATTTATCGACGAATTCTACACGGACATGAAACTGCTGGGGGTGTCGCCGCCGGACATCGAGCCCAAGGCCACCGAGCACATCCCCGAGATCATTGCCATGATCGAAACACTCATCGGCAAGGACCTCGCCTACGTTGTGGACCACGACGTCTACTTCCGGGTAGACCGGTTCCCCAGCTACGGTATGCTCTCCGGCCGCAACCTCGAGGAGATGCAAGCCGGCGCCCGCATCTCGGTGGACGAACGCAAGGAAAACCCCATGGACTTCGCTCTCTGGAAAGGGAGCAAACCGGGGGAACCGGCCTGGGAAAGCCCATGGGGTCCGGGGCGGCCGGGCTGGCACATCGAATGTTCAGCCATGAGCCGCAAATATCTGGGCGACACCTTCGACATCCATGGCGGCGGCAAGGATCTGATTTTCCCTCATCACGAAAACGAAATCGCCCAGAGCGTGGGGGCCACCGGCGGCGGCTTCGCTCGCACCTGGATTCATCATGGCTTCGTCACCATCAAAGACGAGAAAATGTCCAAATCCCTGGGCAACTTTCTCACTATCCGAGAAGTTCTGGCGAAATACCATCCCGAAGCGCTGCGCCTTTTCGTCTATTCCACCCATTACCGGACGCCTCTTGACTACTCCGAGGCTACGATGCGGGAGGCGACCGCCGGTCTCGACCGTCTGTACGACTGTCTGGCGGAAATGACTCGGCTTCCGGAAATCGGCATCGAAGATGCCACTTCCGTCGCCGGCAAGAAGGACCGCCAGCAGATCGAATCTCTAGCTGACCGCTTCGAAAAGGCTATGGACAACGACTTCAATACCGCTCAGGCTCTTGGGCACTTGTTCGAAGTGGTCAAGGCCATGAACCGGCTGCGCCAGAAGCTGCCGGCAAGGCCGGCGTCTGCCGACCTTGCCTTGCTGCATCAAGGTGCCGAAGACCGTCGCCGGCTCGCCAACATCATGGGCTTGCTTCGGGAAGATCCTGTTTCCTATAATGAAAGGAAGCAGACCAAGGTTCTGGCCGAGGAAGGACTCGATGAAACCGAAATTGAGCGGCTGATTGCCGAGCGGCTGAAAGCCCGCGCCAACAAGAACTGGTCCCTGGCTGACGAAATTCGCGGCCAGCTTCTGGCTCGGCGCATCGAGTTGCACGATACCCCGGCCGGCACCACCTGGAAGGTCAAGACTGACTGAAAAAGCTCCAAAAAATGATCCGCACCCCTGCTGTCGCCCACCAGTTTTATCCCGGAGAGGCCGCCGCCCTGCGCCAGACCATCGCCGAGCTGATGCCCGCGGCAGGATTAGAGAAAAAGAAAGCCTTGGCGGTAGTAGCGCCGCACGCCGGCTATATTTATTCCGGCGGCGTGGCCGCCGAAACCTTCTCGCGGGTGGAGGTCCCTCGAGACGTCGTTCTCCTCGGTCCCAATCATCATGGCTACGGCGCACCAGTGGCCATCATGCAGGAAGGGGGCTGGGAAATGCCCCTGGGCACCGTCCCCATCAATGAGGAACTGGCAAGCGCTATAACCGGCCGGGCTCCCGGACTGATCACGCCTGACGAAACGGCACACCGCTTCGAGCATTCCCTGGAGGTGCAGGTTCCTTTTCTCCAGGTCTTGCAGCCGAAGCTCAGATTGGTTCCCCTGGTGCTCGGCCGCCTTTCTCTGCCCCAATGCACCGAAGTGGGAACCGCCATCGCCGCAGCCATCCGGGAATATGCCCAACCGGTTCTCATCGTCGCCAGCACCGACATGACCCATTACGAATCGCGCCAGGCAGCGAGCACCAAGGACCAGCTGGCTCTGGACCGGATCAGCGATTTGGACCCGAGCGGTTTATATCAAACGGTAGCCGCCAACCGGCTCAGCATGTGCGGAGTCATCCCCACCACTGCGGCTCTGGTGGCGGCCGTTGCGCTCGGGGCTAAACGGGCGGAGCTGGTCCGCTACACCGACTCGGGCGAAGCCAGCGGCGATACCAGCCAGGTGGTGGCCTATGCCGGGTTCGTCATCGAGTAGCCGTCGGGGAAAGGCTGTTCCCCAAGCCTCTTTCCAGTCGACTTCTCCAGGCAAATTCCCCTTGACAACCGCTGTCTTGTTGCCTATTAATGGGCTTTCACTTCCCTGAGCTGGGGGATCGTCTAATGGTAGGACTGCAGACTCTGACTCTGCCTGTCGGGGTTCGAATCCCTGTCCCCCAGCCATTTCTCTTCCATTTCGTAGTTACTACCCAATTTCTAGGTCTTGCGAAGAACTATTCAAGCAATTTCTGATCGTCAGCTTTCCCTTCTTATCCGCGTGTCCCATCATCGTTCGCGACTGGAGCAGGCTGAGGAAAATTGACGATGGGAAGGAAAAAAGCC
>JARRJE010000301.1:0-8706 GCA_037379765.1 Deltaproteobacteria bacterium | reverse complement strand
CTACCATTTCTATAAACCATATCTCGAAACACGCTTTAAGGAAAACTTTATTATCGAATCTGAACGGAAGGTGATTCGAAATTGCAAACGTGGAGAATTGATGCAGTTGTATCGTGATGATCACTTGATAGCTGGCTCCCTATTACGTAAGTTTGGCGACCGGCTGGTTCCTGTGTTGGTTGGTGTTGCTGATAACATTAATCGTGAAATTTACAAAGGTATTTTTGCGGCGCTTTATTACTATACAATTCTTTATGCGTATAATAATGGATTTACTGAAATTGATTTTTTAGGATCTCGTCCCATTTTAGACGATGGATTATTTCGTTATAAACGAAAATGGGGCACGGAAATTCGACCTAGTCCAATTCCACGCGGTGATATTTTAATAAAGCCCTTGCGATTTAATGAGCCAATGCTTGGTTTTTTTAGCCATAATCACTTTATTGTGCGGGAAGGAAATCGCCTCCTCAGCAAAGTTTTGCGATACAAGAATCCACTCAGTTTGCAGGAAATTAAACGCATTCAGGAATATTATTTCACAGAAGGTTTAGATCACATAAAGGTGTTTTCAATGATGGGTTTTGATGAAAAATCTCAAGGATGGGCAGAGAACAATTTCCCGAAAATTAAACTTGTTGATTTACGTTTCACATCCTTACCGCATGAGAATTTTTGTCGTGAGAAATAACCGTCCCACAAATTGGTTACAACATCTCTACAGGGCTTCACCTGACACTCCCCCCTTGGCACATACTATTAGGCAGCAAAGAAAAAGGCTTCTCCTTCCAAGTCGGATGTGCAATATGAGGGTTGTCGCTCACAACCGGCACTATCCAAACCCAAAAAGGAGAAGCCTTTATGAAGATTACGCGTACTGCCCAAAAAATCAACCTCAATAACATTGTCGATATCTCTGTGGACGTCCACAAGGACACCCTGTGTTTTTTCTTCGAAATCGACGGCAAGGAATTCTCCGACACTTGCAGCAACCGCACCACCGTCATCGAAAAGCGCTTGCTTAGCTATCATGACATCGCCGGGGAACACGGCAGAAAGGGTCTGCGGGTGATCTGCGAACCGACCGGACAGTTTCAGAACAAACTGATGAGGACCGCTCGTCGACTCGGTTTTCTCACCAATTACGTGAATGCCGAGTCCGTTGCCAAGTTCAGGGTCGTGGAGAGCAACGACAGCAACAAGACCGACAAAAAAGATCCCCGGGTGATCGGAACCCTGGGAAAATTGAACAAGGTCATCCGGTTCCGAATGATCGGCGAGGAGTACCTGATGCTCAGAAAGCTGCATAAAATTTACGACGAATGCGATGTTGCCATCACCAGCATTCGCTGCCGGATCAGCAAACTGCTGGTGGAGCTCTTCTGCGACTATTCTTTCGAAAAGGACTTCTTGTACAGCAATTCGGGCCTGGCCTTGGTCGAGCAGTATGGATGCAACCCCTATAGGATTGTCGAGGACGGCTACGATCTCTTTTGCAAAAAGATGCGAAAAGCAGCTCCGCGCATCTTGTCTCGCACCTTGGAACGTTTGTGGGCGGATGCCGGCAGCTCCGTCCTGAACGAGATGCCAGAAGGATACGTGCGGGTCCTCGAGGAATATCTCTACGACCGGCTGGACGACTACTTCAACGTGCTCGAAAGAAAGGAAAGGATCACCGACCAGATGTTGGCCATTTTGGAAAAGCTGCGGCAAGATGATCCGTTGATCCCGCCGCCCACTCCGCACGTGATCTCGGCCAAGAACCTCGCAAGGCTCTTGGCCGAAACCGGGCCGCTCTCCGACTTTGAACATTGGCGAAAGCTCATGCGCTATGCGGGTCTTAATCTCAAGACTCGACAGAGCGGCACCTTCCAGGGTCAAAACAAGATCAGCAAAAAGGGCAGAAAGCTGCTCAGAAAGGTCCTGCATGCCATTGCTCTGCCACTGGTCAGAAAGGGCTGCCTCTACGGCGCCGTCTATCACCAGAAAAAGGATGAAACGAAAATGCCTGGAAACAAGGCCATGACCATCGTCGCCAGGCAACTGCTGCGAAAACTCTATGGCTGGTATCGCTCCGGGGAGGCATTCGACGAACAGCGGTTCTTTACCTGCAAGAGCAGATACCAGAAACTGGCTGAGGCGGCCTGAGCAACCTATCGGAAGACAAACGAGAGAAAGAAAAAGTCCGGTGAACCCTGGCCCGCAGATGACCGCCACTCGCTCGTGATCCTTTATGGAATCATCAGGTGCACAATCAGTCACTCGGGCCGGGTGTTCCCGACATGGCCGATAAAGTATGGCCGTCCCGCCCCAACATTGGGCCAGGACCGAAGCTTGGTAGGATTGCCAGTCGTGAACGGATGCCATCGGACTTGAAGGAGGATTTATTGCATTTTTAAAAACAAACAGGAGAAGATTGACTTTTTCTACCTAAAGGTAAGTGATGGTTATGAAAACTGCCATGGCCTGGAACCCTTGAACTAAGACTGCCAAATCAAGAGTGTGAAAAATTCTGACACCACCAGAAAGAACATGGAAAGCCAAGTAAAATAAGTAGAATACGAGGGTGCAGGTACTGAAAAAAGAACTTTTATATCTATCTCTATTCAGACAACCGAAAAAAATATAATTTGACCATCTTCTGAAATGCGGTGGTTCAAATCTGGATGAATACCTTAAAATTCACCACCACCCCAAGACACTGCTGTCTCATAAAAAATACAAAAAAATCCAATAAAAACAGGTTCAAAGAACTCCTTGTGTTATAATGCGTTCGACCAAAAACCATTAAACGAAAGAATTATCTAGATATTGAATTTTATAAAAAACTTAGAGATACAATTGGCTAACAACGCAGGATCTTGCAAAGGGGAAACGGTGCCTCGAAAAATCACAATTATTACTCCATCTTTGAATTCATTGAATCTTCTGAAGGAAACTGCTTATTCCATATTGAACCAGAAGGCATTGCTAGTGAAAGATGTTGAATTAGAATACATTATTCAGGATGGTGGCTCCACAGATGGCACCTCGGAATGGATAGATTCACTTCAGCATCCGTGCATCCGGTATTCCTCTGAAAAGGACAAAGGAATGTATGAGGCACTGGCCAAAGGATTAAGTATAACGACCGGCGATGTCATTGGTTATCTGAATTGCGGCGATTATCTTAGCCCTTATGCATTTGATATCATCTCAAGAGTTTTTTTGGACGTGAAGATCCGATGGTTTACCGGTTATAACACTTGGTACAATCATGACGGATATATGATTTCTGCTAATCTTCCGTTTCGTTATCGACGAGGGTTAATCCGAAAGGGAATATATCACAAGTTTAATCTGTTCATTCAGCAGGAATCCACCTTCTGGCGACAGGATTTAATGCCGGAACTTGATCTAGAGAAAAGCTTTCCGCATACCGTTTGGCCGGCGATTATTTTATATGGACATCATTTGCGAAAATCACTGAATTGCATATTGCAAAGGCTTATGTTGGAGGGTTTCGACACCACAGGGGGCAACTATCCGAGGAAAAAGAAAAATATAAAGCGGAACTGGATTCGATAGTCGACCCGCAAGGTGGGCTGCTTGATTACATGACCGGTCTGGCCGATTTGCTGCGCTGGTACCTGCCGGATCGGATAAAAATTGCATTAAATCCTAATATTATACGCTTTGATTGAACTGCAGAAAAGTTGTAAAAAGGCATTTATGAAAAAAGGTACTATCTTACTGCAGATTGCGAAAAAATCTTTCAATGGCCGAGGGCAGTCGGTTGCTGCCAGGTTGCATGTTGCTTGGGCAAAGCAGTCGAAATCACAGCCCATTCTGATATACCAGATGGGAAAAGTGGGTTCATCTACTGTTTATCATTCGCTGAAAGCTGAACGTTTGGCCAATCCGCTTTTTCATGTACATTTTTTATCCCGTGATCTTCCGTACTATAAAAAGCTTCATATAAGAGCAGGAATTATCCCGGTCCCTTATCACCTGGAGCTCGGGTTGGCTTTACGCAACCAATGGATCATAAAGTCGGCGGGGAAAAAATTCAAAGTCATTACTATGGTCCGGGATCCTGTTGCTCGCCAGATTTCAGATATCTTTCAAAATCCGGAATTCATGGGTGCCGATATGAGGGGAGCAAAAAGAAATATCGATCCCGACATAGCGATTCCATTGATAAAAGATAAGCTTTACCGAATTGCATCCTATCAATACGTATTCCATTGGTTTGACCGAGAAATCAAGGCCGTATTCGGCCTCGATGTCTTCGGGGAGCCATTTGATATGGATTCCGGCTGGAAGATTTACAGGAACGATCACGCGGATGTACTCGTCCTTCGGGTGGAGGATCTTGATCGGGCGGGACCGATCGCTATTTCTAATTTTCTCGATTTGCCGGAAAAACTGAACTTGATCAACTCAAACGTCAGGGCAAATACGGAAGAATCGATTACATATAGATTTATAAAAAATATGACGAACTTGCCAGCTTCTGTATGTGAACAGATATATTCAAGCACATTTGTCCGCCATTTTTACAATGATCGGCAAATCGAAAAGATGATTAGCCGATGGTGTAATTGATTTGCGAAAAGAAAACTATTGCTTCTTCTTTTATAAATTCAATTTATCAGAAGAAAAATCTGTAACGGCGAAAAATCTTATGACGCCCATAGACTATTTATCCTTTGTTTTTCCAGGAACCATTTAGATTGTGGAAATACACGATGCTGCCCAAGGAATTGCAGTTTGCATCGGCAGATATAGAGAAATTTGTTGCCGCCCCCCTAAACGTGCGCATTCAAAACCAGGAATCCTTCTCTGCCTTACCTCGCATCTCCGTGGTGGTTCCCTCCTTGAATCAAGGACGATTTCTGGAAAGGACCCTTCTGTCGATACTCAATCAGAACTATCCGAATACCGAAATAATTATTGTTGATGGCGGCTCCACCGATGAAACCCTGTCCGTAATCAAAAAGTACGAAAAATCCATCGCCTACTTGATATCAGAGCCGGACAACGGGCAATCGGAAGCTTTGAACAAGGGGCTGGCTCGAGCCACCGGCGAGATCTTTGCCTGGCAGAACAGCGATGACATCTATCTGCCCGGTGCGTTTGCACGAGTCGGGCGAATCTTTCAGGGCCATCGAGACGTTAAGGTATGTTACGGGAACTGGCTTTCAATCGACGAAAATGATCAGATCACGAATATCCATTACGCCTTAAAGCCGCGGAAGCCACATGCCGCCTTCGAAAACATGGATGCCTATAATCAAACGATGTTCTGGCGGGTCGACTTCTGTCGCGAGTGCGGAGGCTTCGATGAACACTTGCATTCCTTAATGGATACTGAATTTATAATTCGAACCATGCAGCGCGCTGGGACAGGCGGCTTCTACAAAATCAATGCCTTTCTGGGGGCATTCCGTTGGCACGCATCTCAGAAGACGGATTTCCTCACGATGACTGCAAAACAAAGGCACGAAGAAAAATATATTGAAGATAAATTCGACTTTCCGCCGGGAACAAGTATTGCCGGGAAATTTTATCGGGTGCAGTATCGCTTTGCCCAATTATTCCAATCGATTCTCTATGGCGGCCCTTCCTATACGATGCATAAATTCATGCAGACATACCGCCGTCGAGGCAAGTTTATATAATTTAATATTTCAGGGAAAAAGCAGAGCCGAACTGAGGCTGTAGACGGAGGGGGCAATGCTCATGACCGCCCTCCTCGTGCCGATCATCAACGTCCAGCAGGTAAAATCGATGCATCTCTCCTATTTTTCCTCGGAGCGGCGGGCCATCATGGATCTATGCGATTCTGGAAGGGATGGCGAGGCTGGATGTCACCCGGCGATGGTTGCCCGAACCGCTGGAAGTCCCATGGGCAAGCATTCCTTAACCCTGTATCTCCTGCACTTTGCCATCGGATATGAGCTTGAGAGCGTCTGTTACGGCGTGTCCCTGGTTCTTGAACGCCAATGGCTCGTAATCATTTAAGGTCCCTGGGGAAATTCTTATATGGAAAATAGCGGCGGCTTCAGAGAATGATTTGCGATGGCAGCTGAAAGCCCTCACCATAAAGTCGCCTTAATCGGCCCGATCCTGCCATTCCGGGGCGGAATTGCCCAGCACACGACGATGTTGCACCGGGCTTTGTCGGATCTGACGCAGCACTTGGCGATTTCCTTCACCCGCCAGTATCCGGTTCTGATCTTCCCCGGAGAGAGCGATCGCGATCCCGCCTATGAGAAACATCAAGAACCGGGTGTCGAGTACCTGATCGACTCTCTCAATCCGTTGACCTGGCACCGGGTTGTGCGCCGTATCCTGGACTTCGGGGCCGGCATTGTGGTACTGCCCTGGTGGACCGTGTACTGGGCCTTTTGTTTTGGTTATCTGGCGCGCGCGTTACGCCGAAAAGGGCTGACTGTGGTGTTTTTGTGCCATAACGTGGTCGAGCACGAGGCGGCCTTGTGGAAGGCCTTTTTTACGGGTTTGTCCGCCCGTACAAGGGGCTGGATCTTCTCATCGAGGCCATGGGGAAAACCGCCGATGACGTATATTTGACCGTGGCCGGGGAGTTCTGGGAGGGAGAGGAGCGAGTCCGTGAGCGGATCCGGGCCTTAAGTTTAGGTGAGCGGGTGGAATTGCGTCCTCGGTATCACAGCGAGGAAGAGACGGCAGAATTGTTCGCCCGCAGCGACGTGGTGGTCTTGCCGTACCGCAGCGCCACCGGCTCCGGCGTGGTTCCCTTGGCCTATAGCTACGACAAACCGGTCATCGTCACCCGGGTGGGCGGCCTGCCGGATGTGGTGCATCATGGTGAGACCGGCAGGGTGGTAGCGCCCGAGAATATCGACGCCCTGGCTGAGGCCATCAAGAGCATGACAAGGATCGAGGCCGTGGCTATGGCCCCGGCAATCAGGGCACTGAAAGGAAGCATGACCTGGACCTCCCTGGCATCCGCTTTACTGGATGCCAAAGGATGAACCGTCTTCAAGGCGTGTCTTCTCCACGTTTGTTTTTTCGGTTCGGGTTTCAGCCCATGGCGTCATTGCCCGGCGAGAAAGCGCCGCCACATTCCCCACAGAGCCGTCTCGAAATTACGAACGAACCGGGGGGCATCGAACACCGGCGAGGCCAGCACCTGCTCGCGCAAGCCGGCGCGCAGCCGGGCCAGCTTTTCCAGATCAGAAGCATGGGCTGCGGCCTTGGCCACATAGTCCTCATCATCCATGGCCACCCAGTCGGCCAGCCCCGCGTTCCGGGCGATGCTTTCGCTGACCCGGGAGACAAATCGGTCACCCCGCCGGGTGAGGAACGGAACGCCCATCCATAATCCTTCGACACTGGTGGTCGTCCCGTTATACGGGAACGGATCAAGCGCAATGTCCACCCGGTTGTAAGCTGCCAGATGCTCCTCCCGGCGGGGGACATACCCTTCCAGCACCAATCGCTCGGGAGCGATGCCCAGGGCTTCGAAACGGTGGCGGGCGCCCTCGGCCACCGTCGGCTCCGAAAACGGCCTCGCTTTCAGAAACAGCCGGGAGTCGGGCACGGCGTGCAGCACCTTCGCCCACAAGGCGACCACGGAATCGTTCATCTTGGTGGGATTGTTGAAAGAGCCGAAAACGATCCGACCGGCTGCAAGTGCCGGCAGCGGGCCCACCTCGACCGCAGCCTGCGGAGGGGAGAAACAGAGATAGCTTTCCGGAAGGCGCCAGATAGTTTCCGTAAAGTGCCCCTCATCTTCCAGGGGAACAACGTACGGGTCGGCAAGCAGATAATCCATTTCCGCCAGGCCGGTGGATGCGGGATACCCCAACCAACTCACTTGGACCGGCGCGGGCTTCCAGGCGAAGATCGGCAAGCGGTTGTTGGCGGTGTGGCCGGCAAGATCGAGCAGAACATGCACGCCATCGGTGTGAATCAGCCGGGCGGCCATTTCATCCTTCATGCCCTGCAGGGGCGTCCAAGCGACAAAGCAACTGCGAATCCGGGCAGTGAGCTCATCCTCCTGTTGATGGGTGGGATATGCGATCAGCTCGATGCGGTTCGGGTCAATGTTCGCCAACAGCCCCTCTAAGAAATATCCGACCGGATGATTTCGGAAGTCTCCCGAAACAAGGCCGACCCGGAGCCGTTCAGGTGTGAAAGAACAATGCCAGTCAGAAAAACGCTCGCTGACCTGGCTCGCAGCTTGCCGCCCATAACCGCGGGCTTCACCGAAGTAATCGGAGCTCGATAGGCTTGGAAGGTAATGCAAGCACAGAAGCAGGTTGCTGTGCGCATCGGCATAATCGGGTTTCAAGGAGAGCGCCTTCCGATAACTGAGTACGGCTGCCTCCAATTCGCCCCGTGCCTTGAGGGCGTTTCCCAGATTGTTGTGTGCTTCAACAAAATCGGGCTTCAAGGCGAGAGCCCGCCTGTAGCTGCTCACCGCTTCAGCCAGCTTGCCCTGATCCTTAAGAACATTTCCCAGATTGTTGTGTGCCTCGACAAGATTCGGCTCCAGGGCGAGCGCCCGGAAATAGCTTGCCTCAGCCTCCTCCAGCTTGCCCTGATCCTGGAAGGCACTTCCTAGATTACAGTGCGCTGAGGCATGACCCGGCTTCAAGACAAGTGCCTTCTGAAAGTTTGCGACCGCCTCCCCCAGCTTGCCCTGATCCCTAAGAACATTTCCCAGATTGTTGTATG
>JARRJE010000300.1:0-3424 GCA_037379765.1 Deltaproteobacteria bacterium | reverse complement strand
CCTGGCCATTACCGCCGAACTGCTCACCAATCTACGCTTCAACACCGAACGGATGCGGGCCGCCTGCAGTGCCGGCTTCATGACCGCCACCGATCTGGCCGATTACCTGGTGGTTAAAGGCATGCCTTTCCGTCAGGCCCACGGCGTGGTGGGCAGGACCGTGGCCTTTTGCCTTCAAGAAGGCAAAGAGCTTACCGATCTATCTCTTGCGGAGCTGCGGCAGTTCTCGGAGCTGATTGACGAGAAAGTTTTTGCCGTGCTCACCGTCAGGGGCTCGGTGGACAGCCGTCTTTCCACTGGCGGCACAGGGACTCCGCAGGTGGCGGCGGCAGTGACAGCGGCGGAAAAGGCCCTGGGTTTGACCACATGAAGACGCGCCGAACCGGCTTGGTTATCTTTGCCATGACGGTTCTGCTGGCAGCCGCCTGCGGCCGCAAGACCCTGCCGGTACCTCCGGAAATGGTCCGGCCCGCGCCCATTTCTGATCTCCATGCACAGCTCAGCGAAAAGGGGGTCACCCTCATCTGGACCGCCCCCGAGCAATCCGCCAGCGGGTCTACTCTACCGGCGATTGAAGGATTCGAGATCTACCGGGCTGTGGTGCCGCAAAACAAATACTGCCCGGGCTGCCCGATTCCCTACGGACCGCCGATCAAATTTAGCGGCAACTCGCCGCAGCCAGGGGAGACGATCCGCTACCACGAACCGGTTCTTCGCCCCGGCCACCGCTATTTCTTCAAGGTGCGCACCCGCTATTCCTGGTTCCTGGCCAGCCCCGACTCCAATGTGGTCTCCTTCTCCTGGGATGTTTTGCCCGCTGCGCCTACAAACCTCTCCATCACTAGCGGCGATCAAGAACTGACTCTTTCATGGCAACCTCCCCGGAAGCTGGTGGACGGCACCTTGATCACTTTTCCCTTGCAATATCAGGTCTACCGCGGCCAGGCCGGCAAAGGGCTTGCTCCATACGGCCACCCGGTCGCTAAGTCCGAAATCATCGACCGGGAGGTGCAAAACGGCCAGACCTACTATTACCAAGTTCGGGCGCAGCGCCAGGTACATGATACCCTCATCTCTGGTCTTGCCAGCAAGACGGTCGCCGGAACCCCTCGGGATTTGACCCCTCCGGCTCCGCCCCGGGATTTGACCGCGATCAAAACTCCCCAAGGAGTCCGCTTGGTCTGGCCTGCCAGTCCCGAACCGGATCTCGCCGGCTACCGGATCTATCGGCAGGTGGGGTCAGGAACATCCAAATTAATCGGTGAAGTGATGGCACCGACCACTTTCTTCGTCGACGAGAAACCGCCGAAAAGCGGCCGAGTGTATTACACAGTGACCGCTTTTGACACTGCCAAGCCCGCCAACGAGAGTCCGCCTTCCCGGAAGGCGGAGGTCATTTTCTAAAAATTAAAACGTTTTATCGGATTTTGCCATGCATCATTTTACTTATCAGAACGGCCAGCTCTGCTGTGAGGAGGTACCGGTGGCAGAGATTGCCGACCAGGTAGGCACCCCGTTTTATCTTTATAGCAGGGCCACTCTGCGCCATCACTTTCAGGCCTTCGATTCCGCCTTTGCCGACCAGCCCCACCTCACCTGCTTCGCGGTCAAATCCTGCTCCAATCTGGCCATTCTGAATCTTTTCGCCACACTGGGCGGGGGCGCCGATATTGTTTCCGGAGGAGAACTTTTCCGAGCCCTCAAAGCAGGGCTTCCTCCTCAGCAGATCGTTTACTCCGGAGTGGGGAAAACCAAGGAGGAGATGCGCTTCGCGCTTGAAAACGGCATCCTTTTGTTCAACCTGGAATCCGAGCAGGAATTGGAGGTGCTCCGGGAGACTGCTGCCGCCCTGCATAAAAAGGCGCCGGTTTCCCTGCGGGTGAACCCGGACGTGGACCCCAAGACCCATGCCTACATCTCCACCGGCTTGGCCAAAAACAAGTTCGGCATTCCCATGGACCGGGCCGAAGACTTGTACCTGGCGGCCCGTGACATGGCCGAGATCGAGATCCGGGGGGTGAGCTGCCACATCGGCTCCCAGCTCACCGACATCTCTCCCTTCGTGGAATCACTGCGTAAGCTCAAAATCTTCGTTGGTCGCCTCCGGGAACAAGGGATCACTATTTCCCATCTCGATCTGGGCGGCGGCCTGGGCATCCGCTACCACCGTGAAGAGCCGCCGCCCCCTGCCGACTACGCCGCTGCCATTAGGGCGGAAATGGCCGGTCTGGACTGCACCTTGATCCTCGAACCGGGTCGGGTTATAGTGGGCAACGCTGGCATTCTGGTTACCCGGGTCCTGTTCACCAAGGAAAGTCCGGTCAAAAAATTCATCGTCGTCGATGCCGGCATGAACGATCTGGCCCGCCCCAGCCTTTATGGCGCCTTCCATGCCATCCAGCCTGTTGTCCAGCATGGAGAGCGGGTCAAAGCCGATGTGGTGGGGCCGATCTGCGAAACCGGTGATTTCCTGGCTCGCGATCAAGAGGTGCCGGCCGCCCACCCGGGTGAGCTGCTGGCCGTGATGAGCGCGGGCGCTTACGGGTTCAGCATGGCTTCCAACTACAATTCCCGGAGGCGAGTGGCGGAGGTGCTGGTAGGTGGCAACCAATACCGGATCATCCGCACCCGGGAGAGCTATGATGACCTGATCCACGGCGAAACCATCCCGGAAAACTTCTAAAGCGGCCTTGCCCAAGCGCCGATTCCCATGCAGCCTCAATTTCCAATTCCTTTCACCAAAATGAGCGGTACCGGCAATGATTTCATTATCATTGATCATCGCCAACTTTTCTTACAGGAACTGGATTTAGCGGCCTTCGCCCGCAGCATTTGTACCCGCAAGTTTTCGGTGGGGGCCGACGGGCTGATTCTGATCGAAGAGGCCGAGGATGCCCATTTCCGCTGGCAGTTCTTCAACGCCGACGGCTCGCTTGCGGAGATGTGTGGTAATGGAGCCCGGTGCGCCGCCCGCTTCGCCTTCGAAAAAAGGATCGCACCGGCACGCATGCGTTTCCATACTTTGGCCGGGGAAATCGAAGCAGAGATGATCGATGCCGAGGTGAAGGTTCGGCTGACGCCTCCGGTCGGGCTTGAACTCGATCAGGAAGTTAAGCTCGCCGGTCAGCCGCACGCGGTTCACTCCCTCAACACCGGGGTACCCCACACGGTTCTCTTCACCGAAGATAATCAAACCACACCGGTGGTGGCCTGGGGGCGGGAGATCCGCCACCATGGCCTTTTCCGGCCGGCGGGCACCAACGTCAACTTCGTCCAGATCCTGGGTGGAAACAACCTTCATGTGCGCACCTACGAGCGAGGGGTAGAAGACGAGACCATGGCTTGCGGCACTGGCGCCGTAGCCTCGGCGATCGTCGCTGCCCTGCGCGGCCTGGTCCAACCACCAGTTGAGGTCACCACCTCC
>JARRJE010000299.1:0-3434 GCA_037379765.1 Deltaproteobacteria bacterium | reverse complement strand
CATCGCATCTGCGTTATCATCGGCCTGTTCGCATAACGGGCTATAGTCTCACAGGCCTCTGCCTGGCAATTTATGGCACTGCTGAACGTTTACGCCGGAGATTGCGACAAAGTTTTTCGCCCTTGGTGAATTGCTACAATGAGATCAAAGCGGCCAACAAAGCCAAGCCGTTGGCCTCCAGGACCCTGGCCACCGCCCTGCCGACAAGGGCCCTCCCGATCTTCTCTCCGGTTGTCGCTGCCGTCTGCCGCCGGAAATCGCCATCTGAAAACCGGATTTTGTTACCTTCAAGATAATTCTGGTCCTCGAGCTCTTCGAGAATCCGGGCCGGGCTGAGCGTTTCGGCCTGATAGCAGACCAGCACCCCGCCGGTGAGGACGTTGGCCCTGGCTGCAATCACCCCGGGCATGGCGGCCAGGATCTCTTCCACCTCCAGGCAGTTCCTTTCCCTCAACTCATTGGGTCAAAAACAACATGCAACTCAGCTGTGGCGTTTCCCACGGTAAACGGCCACTGTTAGGGATCCGTTAAAAAAACGTCGGGGCAGGGTTGATCCCATCGGATAGTTGCTAGAGGACGTGTCTCGATCCTCACTTTTCGGTATCTCTGGCTGCCTTCCTTGAGGGGCGGGCTCAGGGTCGCGATTCGCCCTGGCCGGAAAAGGCCAGCAGGGTCTTCTCGCGTTGACGAGCCGGCGGATTTTATGGGATCCTGTCAAGGAGTCCGGAAAGCTTCATTGGCAAGGAGAAGCCCATGCAGTGGCTCATACCGGTGATGACGGCGATATGGGGGGTCTGGAAGTGGTCGCAGGAGCATCAGCAGGAGCGCCTCAAGGAGCGGTCGCGGCTGTCGGCCCTCTACGTCAATCCATTCCTCTCCGCTTCTGAAGACCTGCAGAGCAGGATCTACCATATTCTTTGTCTGAACGGCCTTCGCTTTCTGCGGGAGCGCTATCCCGCCGGTATCTACGCCGAGGAGACCCTCTACCTCATTGTCCGCTGGTTCGGCTGGTTTGCCGTCCTGCTCCGTTATAGCCCTTACACCCAGGACCCGATCATGATCCGGCTGGCCGAAGCCGTGCGCAATGCCTTCGCCTCTCCGGCATATCCGGTGGGCCCCTTCACCTTCCTGCGGCCGGAACAGAGGACCCTCGGCAAAATGGTAATGTCCCGCTACAAGGGGCAGTACGGTATCGAGTTCGACACCATCTCCTGGACCGATTTCATGGAGCGGCTCAAGGTGCCGCCCTTGGCGGAGGATCTGGTCATTCAGCAGAGTCTGCAGGCCTTGCGCCAGGCTGATGGGGCGGAAACCATCACTGGCTGGGAACGTCTGGCCGAAGTGCAGAGCAGATTGGTCGATCTCCTTTATTACGTGGAGGCCCGGGAGGGATTCACCCTCTTTCCGGCCGGCGTGCGGCAGAAATGCTCCGGGCCCGCCGTGAAGCTTCCGGGAGGGGCAGGTGCGCCTGAAGCTGTCCTCACCTCTTCTTGAATGGAATTCGTTTCGGTTAAAAGAAGGAAGCTTCCGGGAGATCTGCCCGGGTTTCATTGTCGGCTCCTTTGAACGATCACGGAAGGAAACGAACGGCGCGGTGTTCTACCCCTTTTTTCCTTCACTGGGGGCGCTGCCATGTACCTTGCACAACGGGTTATCGACGGCTGCCTTCATTACACCATCAGCCGCTCCTACCAGGAGGATGGCTGGTGGCGGAGCGAGGATCTGATCGACCTGGGCGCCGCCCCTGCCGGCTTCCTGACCAGGGCCGAACAGGGAGGTTTCGCCGTGGAATCGCGAATTTGGGAAGAGCTGTGCCAGCGGGGAGCAAAACCGGAACCCGGTGAGTTGGAAGAGCTGTTTTCTCCCTTCGCTCCCGCCCATCTCCGGGAAATCCGCCGGCGTTGGTGGCAGCGGGGAAAACGCCGCCCTCCCCGGCGTCTGATCAGGACCGAGAGGGAGCGGCTGGAGGCCCAGATTCCGCTGTTCGACCGGAGGCGGTTCTGCTACCTGAAAACCGGCGCCACGGATCTGGCAGCCATCAGCATTCTGCCCATCCAATCCTTCCTGCCTTTGGCGGACAAGTCCCGGGACGAAATCGAGCAGGATCTCCTTTTCCGTGAGCAGCAGCTCGATCCGGCAGGCCACGGACGTTACTTGTTCGCAGTTTTCAACCTCCGGCATTGGTTCATATACCTGGAGGCTCGGAGCATGCCCCAGGAGATGGATTGCGCCTACCTGGACCAGATCTTTTTCGAGGAGCTGTGCCGAATCAACGCCAACCCCCGCTTCTGGATGCAGGAGAATCCCTCTCAGTGGCTTCATCCCTACCTGGTGCGCTACGCAACCATGTTCTTTGACGCCGACTGGAGTTGGGAGGCCTTTCGGGATGACGAGCGCCGGCACTTCAGAGATCATTTCCGGCGGCCGCGCCCGCAAGGGGAAGGGGCCGATGCCCAGACAGAAGATCTTTTCGGGGTGAGCATGGCCGAGTTGCGGGATTTGTCCAGGAGGGAGCTCACCCATCTTTACAAAAGACGGGCCCTTCAGTTTCACCCCGATCATGGAGGCGATCCGGCAAAATTCGTCCTTCTGACCCAGGCCTACGAGTCGCTCCTCAAAGAGCGAGAGGGTTGATGGGAGGATCGGGAAGGTCTTCCCTATGGCTTCTTCGGAAAAAATATCTGGGGAAAGGAACTGGATCCGACGGGAGGGGGGTGAACCGGCAATAGAAACTGCTGGCATTGATTCAGACCGCCCGACTAGGGGTTGAGACGTCGTGCCTGCCCCACCTCTAGCAGCTTTTTCCCCGGGAGAGAATCTCATCGAGTTGACGGCGCTGTTCCGTGGTCAGCTCGCCGAATTCCATGGCAACGATCCGCATCATGATGCTCGCAAAAGGCAGTGAGTCTTCTTCCCGCTCGGCAACCACGGTGACCGGTAATTCCCGAAGATAGATATCTCCTTCGCTCGACATGATGTCCAGCAGGTGAGGGCCGGCGGTTACTCCCTGATCATCGGCCAGGAAGCGGAAAGCTACGCCGGCTGAGGAGATATCCACGAGTTGGCCCAATTTGGCGGGTCGTGTTCGTAAAAAGACATGGAGGCATTCTTTGAGCCGATATCGGCGGTGGCTTCTCCTTTCGATGATATGGCGACATGTCATGGGGGACCTCCTCCTTCCACAATCGGCGGCGGTAATTTGAAAACAAGACTTCTCCTGATATAGAGGCAAATATCGGGCCATCCTTGGGCAAGAGCATAGATTCAACCGATGGCCCTTCCGTTTCCGGCCTTATCTCGAAACAATTCGACAACATTTTCGAAAAGTTGTCCAAACAGTAAAAAAGATGACGGTGACGAGGCCCGGGCGCTGGAAAAAAGTGTCAGCGATCTCCTGTAGAGGAAAAATGTAGGCATAATCATACACCGAGGAG
>JARRJE010000298.1:0-4310 GCA_037379765.1 Deltaproteobacteria bacterium | reverse complement strand
CGGCCTCGGGATGGACAAAGCCGGCGGCCAATTATGCCAGGGGGGCGCTGTAAAAAAACTTATAAGGATGTGTCTCGGGACGAAAAGATTTTTGAGCTCCCGCTAGGGGAAGAATATGGCAAACCAGTCTTCGGACAAAAGACCACCATTCAATTTCTCGGAGTTCCTCCAGGAACTCGAATCGGAGTGGGCACTGTTCAACCGCTTTCCCATGGGGGTGAACGATCTTCTCAAATGGGCAAACCGAGCAGGCCTGTTGCCTATCGCCGACCGCAAGGAGGAATCGGCCCGGCTGATGCGGGACGTTTCGCGCTCCTTCCTTTTCTATAACCCCATCTGTGAAGATGAGACTCTCGCCTTCGCCCTGGCCCGGGAGATCGGCCGATTCTTCCTGCACGAACGGCAGGCCGGGTCCGAACGCGAATGGGCGGCCAATGTCATCGCCCACCTGAGCATCTACCCCACCCGTTACGTGCGGAAGACCTTCGGAGTGGAGGAACCTGATCACGATCTCACCTGGCAGGTGCTGGTGGAGATCACTTCCTCGCGGGAACTCGAGGAATACGACGAGCGGCTCTATTCCTATACCCGGTACTTAAAACGAACCGGCGCCTTGCCTTTGTAAGCGACCGCAGGCACCGCATCTTCGCGCGATCGATCCCACCCGCATAGCGCTGCTATAGCGGGCGGTCGCGCTTGCGCGAATCTAGGGCACCTGTGATCGCTTACGGGACAGGGTATGATCTGGTCAAATGTCGCGTCCGCCAGCCTTCCGATCCCCTGCCGCTCCGGCTCAATCATTCCTCTGGCCCTCCAAGGCGGTCTCATAGGCTTGCCGGGTCTCTGGGCCGAAGCAGACGAGCAGCACTTGCCGTAAACCCCGGTGCTGATCGCTGGGAAAGCGATCGTCTTGAGCCCATATTCCCGCACGAGCTGAAAACAGTTGCGGTAGCAGCGGGCCAGCAGCTCGGGTTCGCCGTGATCGCCGCCGTTCCAGACCGGACCTACGGTATGGATCACGTAGCGGGCCGGCAGCCGGAAACCAGGGGTGATCCGGGCCTCGCCCGTGGGGCAGCCGCCTAGGTTCCGGCATTCGGCCAAGAGCTCCGGGCCGGCGGCCCGGTGGATGGCGCCGTCCACGCCGCCGCCCCCGAGCAGGCTCCTGTTGGCGGCATTCACGATGGCATCCACCGCCAGGCGGGTGATATCGCCGTCGATGATCGTTATTTTTCCTGCCACAATCTCCCTCCTTCGGACTATTCCTCCGCAAAGAGTCGCAGACGGGCCTGGGCCGAGGTGCGCAGGACCCGAACCGGATCCACATAATCGAAAACCTTGGGCTTCTTGTCGGCGGCCGGCCGCAGAATGCGGCCCACCACCTGCTGCACCCGGCCGGTGAACTTGATGGGTGTGGTGAGAAACAGGGTGTGGAGGTTGGGGCAATCAAATCCTTCACCGATCAGCTGGACGGTGGAAATGAGCACCTCCAGTTCGCCCCCCCGGATCGATGCCACGCACCGACTCCGCTCCTCGCCGGGGGTCTGGCCGGTAAGCACCGCCGCCGTGATCCCCTCTTCAGCGAGGAGAGCAGCCAGTCGCTCGCAGTGAGCCACCCGATCGCTCACCACCAGCACCTTGCCCGGGCCCTGGCGCACCTCGGCGGCGACGTCGGCGGCAATCAAGCGGTTACGCGCCTCATTTTTGGCGAGTGCAGTCATCAACTCTTGATATTTACCCCGGTAAAAATAGGTGAATTCAGTGGGACGCTGAATGAATTCCGGCCGCAGGATGGCCCCCGCGCTCTGCAGCTCCTCCCGGTCCACTTGATGCACCCGGTCGCCCAAATAATAGTAGATGAGCCGAGTGAGGCCGTCGCGGCGAAAGGCCGTGGCGGAAAGCCCCAGGGAATAGCGGCAGTCAAACACTTTCACTACGTCGGTGAAAAGGGAGGCCGGCACCCGGTGGCACTCGTCGACGCAGATCTGGCCGAAGCGGCCGGGAAGGTCCGAAAGCTGTCGCCGAGCGCTGTTGACGATGGCCACGGTCACCGGCTGCAAGTCGTGATGGCCGTCCCCCAGCAAGCCGGCCCGGCGACCCAGGAATCCTTCGATCCTCTCCGCCCACTGGTAGAGAAGCTCCTTGGTGTGGACCAGAATGAGAGTGGGCTGCCGCCGCCGGGCGATTACGTTAAGAGCGATCACCGTCTTGCCGGAGCCGGTGCCTGCCTCGAGCACCCCGAAGTCGCGGGCGAGAATGGCCGCCGCCGCTTCCTCCTGGTAAGGCCGGAGCGAGCCGACAAAGGAAAGCTCTGCCGGAGGCCGCTCCCGGCGGTGGTCGACGATCCGGGGCATCCTCCCAGCGTGCTTGCGGCATAGCCGGATGGCCTGATTGGCGAATCCGCGCGGGAAGAAGAGGCCACCCCGTTTTTCTTCAAAGAAGAAGAGCTGCGGTTTGAGACGCTTGCCCACCCAGCGCCCGTACTTGCGGGCATCCAGATATTTGGGATTGTCGATGGTGAGCCGTTGCCGGATTGCCGCTGCAAGCGGGGCGGAAGCCCCATCGAGGCAGGCCTCGGCCGCCACAGTCAGGACCAGAGGATCAATCGACGAGGGTGGGGAATCAGGGCGGGTCATCTGGTGCTTTCAGAAGAAGTCGTGAAGTCTTGTCTGGCCCTGCTATTTCATCTCCAGACATCAAGATTGTCAAAAAATCTTTCATACCGGATTGTAACTGATCACACGAAGAAAATCCCGTAAGTAGAATTTGTCGGTAGACGTCCACAGGTGCCGCAGATTTGCGCAAGCGCGACCTCCCGCTATAGCTATGCAGAAACGATCGCGCGAAGGTGCGGTTCTGTGGACGCTTACAGGATCAAGCGGCGTCGGAGGAGTCGTGTCGCGAGCCAACCGGTAATTACAGCAAGAACGGCGATGATGGCAAGGTCAGCAGCCCAAGAGGGGTTGATCCGGCCGTAAGAGAACATCCGGGAGAGCGAAACCACCGGGGTGAGCGGCAGAAAACGGAAGAGCGCTCGGGACTTGGGCTCCAGGCTCGCCAAAGGGAAAAAAATCCCCGAGAAGAGAAAAAAGGGGGTAATAATGAGCGAGTTGAAATAGTTGAAGAACTCGTAATTACTTGCCAGGGCGGTCATGATCAGACCGAAGGCGGCAAAGAAGAGCCCTTCGAGAAAGAGAATGGGCAGCAGGCCCAGGGTCCACGTCGATGGCCAGAGGCCGAAAAGGGGAAAGGCGGCAAGCATGATGAGACCAGAAATCAGCCCCTTGCTCGCTCCCCAGACGATCTCTCCCATCGCCAACTCCTCGACAGTAACCGGCGTCATGAGGATTGCTTCATATGTCTTTTGGGTGGCCAGCCGGGTATAGGCGCCGTAAGTGGCCTCGAAGGCGGCGCTGTACATCACCGCCGAGGCGACTAGGCCGGGGGCGATGAACTGCAGATAGGTCAGCTCACCAATGGCCCCGACCTGCCGACCCAGGCCGTAACCCATAGCCAAATGAAAAAGAACGGGCTGCCCCAGGTTGCCGATAAGGCTTGCGGCGACATGCCTGCGCCACACTTGGTAGTTGCGGTACCAGACCTGCAGGAAGCGATTCATCATGCGTAACCGATCAAATAGGTGAAGCTCCCGATGACGGGCAACCTCCCGCTATTGTATGCAATTGCAGGGTGCCGCAGATACGCGGCACCGGCCTGTGTGCTATTCACTGGCATGCGAGAAGGCCGACAACGAAATGGGCTTGGCCCGACAAAAACGTTGCGGACCCCGGTCCTCCGAATAAGACAGAAGCACTCACGGTGGGCCGTCGGCAGCAGTGCAGACAAAACAGATGCGGTGCCCAGTTATTTCCTCCCATCACGCCTCCCGGAGCGAACGACCGGTGAGTTGGATGAAAAGGTCCTCCAGGCTGGCAGGCCGTCGAAGCCAACCGTGCATAGTCCGCACCCGCTCTTCCAGCTCCGGGCATTCTGCCCGGACATAGATGTAGAGTTTGTCCTTCAAGCGTTCCACCGTCGCCTCACAGAAGGCCACCGCCTCCTCCAGGGCATCCAGCTCCTTAGCCGAGCCGGGCACCTCGAAGACGTCCAGCCCCACCAATTCCTCGATCATCTGCTGCGGCTCGCCCTGAGCTACGATCCGGCCTTCGTCGATGATGAGCACTCGGCTGCTGAGACGGGAGACCTCCTCCATGTAATGGCTGGTGAGGAGCATGGTCGTACCTTGGCGGCGAAGGGTTTCCAGCCGTTCCCAGATGAGAAAGCGGGCCTGGGGATCAAGGCCGATCGTGGTC
>JARRJE010000297.1:2623-6072 GCA_037379765.1 Deltaproteobacteria bacterium | reverse complement strand
CCACAAAACGAATCAGTTCGAGTGAGGCACCCTCTTCAAGCACCCGGGAATCGTGCTCCTCTCTGGTGAGAATCTTGCCGTTGTACTCCACCACGATCGTCTCTGGATCCAGACCCATCTCCCGGATAAAACCGGTGACGCTTATGTCGGTTCCGACTTGACGTTCCTGACCGTTACAGATGATCTTCATGCTTCTTTTCCATAAAGTAAAATCCGAAGCACTTGATTTGCCTGCTGATGGGCCGCAATCCCGACCCGTGGGGCCATCAGCCCTTGACCGGGCTTGGCGGCGGTCTCTCCGTCTCCTACCACGTAAACGCCGGGATAAAGTCGACGGGTGACGATGGCGCCGTTGTAGCCGCAGCCGGCCACCCCGGAGGCACCAACATAACCCTTGCCCTGGAGACGAGTCAGGGCGGTGCGCAGGGCAACGGCCTTCATTTCCGGGTCATCAAAGCACTCGGTCAGCACGTCCACCCGGGCGAAGACTTGGGCAATAAGGTCTTCAGTCAGCTTCTCACCCCAGGTTTCCACCGATACATAAGGATTGATCCGGGCAAGATTCGTTTTCAAGGCTTCTGTTTTCGGGGTGCCGATCTGATCGATGAAATATTGCTGTCGGTTGAGATTAGTCGGCTCTACCACGTCATAATCTGCCAGCAGCAGCCTGCCCACTCCCATCCGCGCCAAAGCTACCGCCACAGCCGAGCCAAGGCCGCCCAGCCCCATGATCCCCACCGCGGCCGTCTTGATTCGTACTTGCACTCCCGGGGTGTGGCGAGCGTAAAGAAGCCTCTCCATTTCCTGGGCTTCCGGGATTTCCCCCCGTTTGATAAGCCAGCAGCTGTCCCCATCAGCCAGCGGATAATCGGCAGCAGCCGGTGCACCGTTGACAATAAACAGATCTGCATCCGGCTTCAGCTCCCGGGCCACATCGCGGAGCAGTATCCCTGGGGTATAAGAGAGAGGACGTTCATTGACCTTCAGCATGGCAGACCCAAAAACTAGATGAGACTGATAAGTTAACTCAAGGACGGAGCAGGGGATAGCCATTTTTCAAGTTTTTAGGCTCAATCACACCACTTTGGTCCGAAGCACGATCCTGTATTAAGAATACCTACGCCTCTCCGACTTGAAGACAAGCAAAAGTCATGGTAAATAAGGCTCCCTGTTGGCTTTTTTGCCTCCCGATTCCTTTTCATAATCGATTCCGAATGCTATGATCAGAAAGCGGCGTAGGGCGCTCTAGCGCACACCAAGAAAAGGTGAAAAAAATGGACAATTACAAGGTCGAGCAGATCGCGATCTTCATGAAAAACGGCTACGACCGGCTGGCCGAAGTCACCAATCTGCTTGCGGAGAACGGCATCAACATCCGGGCGTTGTCCCTGGCCGATACCGCTGCCTATGCCATCCTGCGGCTGATCGTCAACGATGCCGAAAAAACAAAGCAGGTCCTCGATGAGAGCGGTTTTACCGTGGGCGGCAACGATGTATTGGTCATCGAGGTTCCTGATCGCCCGGGCGGCACCGCCAGCGTTCTGCAAACCATCAAGGAGCAGGGTCTGCATATTGAGTACATGTACGCCTTCGCCCAGGGCAACGGCGAAAGCGCCCTGATCATTTTCCGAATCACCAATCCGGAGGAGGCAATCGCGGCACTTACCAAAGCGGGCCTGCGGTTGTTGACCAGAGAAGATGTCTACGCCCTGTAAATCGTTAATGTTTTTACTTTCCCCTCCCTGTTTTGGACAATAAAAAAGCTGGTAGAAGGCACGCCCCCATACCAGCTCTTCTTTCGGGTTCAGATCCGATGTTGCCGACTTCTCAATGGGTATCTTTCCCGTCCCCCTCCCCTTCCTGGTAGTTCACCAGCTCGAGAATGGCCATCGGCGCTGCATCGCCTTGGCGCTGGCCGGTCCGGATAATTCGGGTATAACCGCCGTTGCGATCCATATAGTCGTTTTTTAACTCGCCAAAAAGTCGGGCCACGACATCTTTATCACGAATCACGGCAAGTGCTTGTCGGCGGGCATGGAGATCGCCCCGCTTGGCAAGGGTGATCATCCGGTCGGCAACTCGCCGGACTTCTTTCGCCTTGGGAGTCGTAGTGACAATTCGCTCGTGCTCGAGCAGTGAAGTCACCATATTCCGGATCATCGCCACACGGTGGGATGTCGTCCGCCCTAGTCTTCTGCCTGCTTTTTTATGTCTCATGGTGGAAAAAACCTCGAACGAAAGTCGGAGATTATTGCTCTTCTTCTGCGGCCTCAACGGGCTCGGGCGGTTCCCATCCTTCGATTTTCATGCCCAGGTGCAGATCCATCTCAGCCAACAGCTGTTTGATCTCGTTCAGCGACTTGCGTCCGAAATTCTTGGTCTTGAGCATCTCGGCCTCGGTTTTTTGGACCAGTTCGCCGATAAAATGGATATTGGCGTTCCGCAGGCAATTGGCCGATCGAACGGAAAGCTCGAGATCCTCGACGCTGCGGTAGAGATTATCGTTGATTGGAGCTTCGGCAGGCTCCTCTTCCTCTTCCGCTTCGGGCTTGACCTGTTCCTCATCGAAATTAATGAAGACGGCCATCTGTTCTTTGAGAATCTTGGCTGCGTAGGAAAGCGCGTCTTCGGGCCGCACGCTGCCGTCGGTGAATACTTCGAGCGTCAGCTTGTCATAATCAGTCTGCTGACCGACTCGGGTCTGGCTGGTGAGCACTTTCACCCGCTTGATAGGAGTGAAGATGGAGTCGATCGGGATAACGCCGATGCTCTGTTCTTCAGTCTTGTTCAGTTCGGCCGGAGCATAACCTTTGCCCCACTTGACTTCCAGCTCGGCGACAAAACGTCCTTCGCCTGTGATGGTGCAGATGTTCTTCTCCGGGTTCATGACTTCTACCGAACCGCCGGTAACGATGTCCCCCGCAGTGACCGGGCCAGCCGTGCTTTTTTCGATCCGTACCGTTCGCGGCTCTGCGGAGTTGAGTTTCAACCTCACCTCCTTGAGGTTGAGGATGATGTCGGTAACATCCTCAAGAATGCCGGGCAGAGTCGAAAATTCGTGCAGGGCACCGTCGATTTTGACAGAAGTGATGGCCGCACCCTGGATGGTACTGAGAAGAATTCGCCTCAGGGAGTTGCCGATCGTCGTCGCAAAACCACGCTCGAGGGGCTGACAGACGAATTTGCCGTAGCTCGCGGTGTGGGTTTCACGATCAACTTCCAACCGAGGGGGGGATATCAGCTCGGTCCAGTTTCGATAGAAAGGCGCTGACTCGATGGTCGCTTCTTGCTTGTTTTCGGTCATCGGCTTTTACTTGGAGTAGAGTTCGACGATCAGGTTTTCCTGGATCGGCATGGTAATTTCTTCTCTGGCAGGCAGGGCCTTGACCGTTCCTTTGTAATTGGCGGCGTCGAGCTCGAGCCAGCTGGGAACCCCGCGCCGGGCAACC
>JARRJE010000297.1:0-2603 GCA_037379765.1 Deltaproteobacteria bacterium | reverse complement strand
GGCAACCGCCTCGAGGCTGTCGTTGACGGCTTCGTTTGCCCGACTCTTCTCCCGGATAACGATTTCATCATCCACGGAGACCAGAAAGGAAGGGATATTGACCTTGCGGCCATTCACCAGCACATGATTGTGCTTGACCAACTGTCGTGCCTGGTTGCGCGAACTGGCGAAACCGAGACGGAAAATGGCATTGTCCAGTCTTCTTTCCAGCCGGACCAGCAGGTTCTCGCCGGTAATCCCCTTGGCTTGCTCGGCCTTTTCGAAATAGCGTTCGAACTGACCTTCCAGCATACCGTAGATTCGCCGCACCTTCTGTTTTTCGCGCAGCTGGATCGCATAATCGGAGATCTTACGCACCCGGGCCTGCCCATGCTGGCCGGGAGGATAGGAGCGCCGCTCGAACGAGCATCTATCCGAATAACAGCGATCCCCTTTCAGAAATAATTTCAGGCCTTCACGCCGGCATTGCCGGCAGACCGCCCCTGTATACCTGGACAATTGCGACCTCCGTAAACAGTCTTTTGGTGTGATGGATTGCCCTCTGCCGCGAAGAACTTAGACTCGTCTCTTCTTGGGGGGCCGGCATCCATTGTGCGGGATGGGAGTGACGTCGGTAATCCTGGTCACGTCCAGTCCGGCAACTTGCAGTGCCCGCAGGGCGGATTCGCGGCCGGGACCAGGACCCTTCACTTTGACCTCCACCTTACGCATACCATGCTCGATCGCCTTCTTGGCAGCGGCATCCACTGCATTCTGAGCAGCAAAAGGTGTACTCTTCCGGGATCCCTTGAATCCAAGGCTGCCACCGCTCGACCAGGAAACGGCATTCCCCTGCTTATCGGTAATGGTGATAATGGTATTGTTGAAAGTGGATTTGATTGTCACAATCCCTTCCGGGATATTCTTTTTTTCCCGCCTCTTGACGCGAGTCGTTTTCGGACTGGCCATCCGTGATCCTCCGGAAAACTCTATCTGTGGATGCTGCTGCCATTCAAGGCTGCAGGTGTTATTCAGCTCTTCTTACTTCTTACGAGATATCGCCCGGCGAGGCCCCTTGCGGGTGCGGGCGTTGGTATGGGTACGCTGACCGCGGACCGGAAGTCCTCTACGGTGGCGCAATCCTCGGTAGCAACCCAAATCCATCAATCTCTTGATGTCCATGCCTACTTCCCGCCGGCGGTCGCCTTCCACCCTATAATGTTCATCGATGACCTTTCTAATCGCGGTCACCTCGTTTTCGGTAAGATTATCGCGGTTTACATCATAGGCGATCTTGGCCTCATCCAGGATTTGCCGCGCAGAAGTCCGGCCGATTCCATGGATGTAAGTCAAAGCGATTTCCATATGTTTGTTTTTGGGCAAATCAACGCCAGCTATACGTGCCAAGGTTCCAACCTCCAAACGTGCAAAAAATGGTGGGATTTACCCCTGCCGCTGCTTGTGTTTTTTGATCTTGCAAGAGACCCGCACCACGCCCTTGCGTTTGAACACCTTGCACTCGCTACACATCTTTTTGACGGATGCTCTTACTTTCATGTCGTTCCCGCTCAAAGAATTATTTTCTCTTGCTCTTACTCCGGAAGGTAACTCGGCCCCTGGTGAGGTCATAAGGCGACAATTCCACCGTCACCCGATCACCAGGAAGGATCTTGATAAAATGCATCCGCATCTTGCCGGAAATATGAGCAAGCACCCGGTGGCCATTATCGAGCTCCACCCGAAACATGGCGTTCGGCAAGGGCTCGATGATGGTTCCTTCTACCTGAATGGCCTCTTCTTTTGGCATATATCTCCCGATGCCTTTTATAAAGGGATTTCTTTGCGCCACAAGGACGACCGCTCTATTGTAGCAGACTTATCCCTTCCGCGGCAAAGCTCCCAATATTAATTCATACCGGGGGCATACTTCAACTCTTTTTTCAAATCACACCTGCTCAACGGCAGAGCTCGCTCAGAATCCGAGGTCCTTCTTTAGTCACGGCAACCGAGTGCTCGAAATGAGCCGACGGTGACCGATCCCGGGTCACCACGGTCCAGCGGTCCTCCAACACCTTCACTCCACTGCCGCCCATGTTGACCATCGGCTCAATGGCGAAAACCATTCCCGGCTGGATGCGAGGAGTCGCCTCACCACGGCTGTAATTGGGGATTTCAGGCGCCTCGTGCAACTGGCTGCCGATGCCGTGACCTACGAATTCCCGAACGACCGAAAAGCCGTGCTTCTCGACGTGTGCCTGGACCGCGCCAGAGATATCATTGACGCGATTGCCGGCTACCGCCTGTTCGATGCCCTTGTAAAGAGACTCCCGGGTAACTTGAAGCAGCCGCTCTTTCTCGCCGGTAATTCTGTCGACCGGTAAAGTCACTGCTGCATCACCGTAAAAATTCTTATACCTGACGCCGAAGTCAATGCTGATGATATCCCCTTCCCGGAGGATGGTCTTCCTGGAAGGAATTCCGTGCACTACCTGTTCATTCAACGACACGCATAGACTGCCGGGAAACCCTCGATAACCCTTGAAGGCCGGGATCGCGCCCCTCTCGACAGCGAACCGCTCAGCCCACTGGTCAAGCTCCCAAGTGGAAACCCCGGGGGCGACTCT
>JARRJE010000296.1:0-3449 GCA_037379765.1 Deltaproteobacteria bacterium | reverse complement strand
TGCAGGCAGTACGTGGCGCACTCCACCGCTTCGGGGAGCGAACGGCGACAGCAGGCCTGGCCGCTTCCCTCCGGCAGGCAATGACCTACCTGGCCATCGACCGCGATCATGATAAAGCCAAACGGCTGCTCGCCCTGGCGGGGGCCTTCGGTAGTGATTTGCTCGCCTTCGCCCACCATCTCGAGGAAAACGCTCGGGCCACCGTCTATGATGAGCGGGCCGAAGCGGTGGCGCTTATGAGTCTTCATGCGGCCAAGGGGCTGGAGTTTCCCGTAGTTTTTCTGACCGGTTTGGAGGATGGATTGCTGCCTTTGGACCTGGACGGTCGATGCGGAGAGATTGAGGAAGAGCGGCGACTCTTTTACGTGGGGCTCACCCGCGCCAGAGATGGATTGCTTCTTACTGCGGCGGCGAGCCGAATCATTTTCGGCCGTACCCGCCGCCTATCACCTTCCCGCTTCCTGCAGGAGATCCCGGCCCGTTTCCTGCGCCAGGCCGTCGAAGTCCCCAAGCTCAAGAAAAAGCCCCCCGCCCAGATGAGGCTGTTTTGAAGAAAAGTTTTCGGCTTTGAGTGTTATGTTTTAAGTTGATTATCATTGCTTCATCAACCCACTTCTCCTAGTGGATCCGGTGGGGTTCAGTCGATTATTTTTCTGAAAACCAGCAAACGGAATACGGAATACAATCCATTCGCAAAAAGGCGAATGCACCTCTTCAATATGAATCTCATCAAAATCGGCAACGCCGCCGTAAGGCTGTTCGGCCTCGACCTTGCCCTCAAGGAAGCCCTGGGAAAAAAGATGCCGGAAGAAGCGGCAGTAAAATTCCTTTTGCACGCGGTGGCTGAACAGAACTACGTGCCGGAGAGTGCCCTTGATCTTTACCGAGAGGCTTTGCGCCGCGAGTACCGCCGACAGCTTGGTCAAGAAGACGGCCTCCATCATGGGCTTTCCGTTCGCATCCTCGGTCCGGGCTGTGTCAGCTGCAACCGACTGAATACGCTAGTGTACGACATCATGCAGCGGTTGGGAATCGCTGCCGATATCGAGATGATCCACGACTTGGACGAGATCTGGCGCCACGGGGTGCTCTCTACGCCCGCCCTCGTCATCAACGGCGAAATCAAATGCGCCGGCCGGCTGCCCTCTCCGGCTCAGGTGGAGGAGTGGCTGCGGGAAGCCGCCGGCTGATAGTCGGGCCGTGAAAGTACTTCCTCGTCACAAAATCGTTGGAGGAAGCGGGCGCGCATCTCGACATCCGGCCCATCTCCTGTTTTCGTCACCATGCCGGGAATGTTTCCGGGGCGATATACCTGCTTTTTTCTTTTTATTTCTGCTTGACATCAGCGACTCGTAGATTTTAATGCTGTGGGAGATCTGTAAATTATTTTTACGGATTGTTCACCGAGGGGCCGAGCGACCATCCCTTATCGCATCACTCCAGCGCCCGCCGATGTCCTATGGGTAAAACAAAAGATAAGTATCAACAGGCACTGGCCAACCTCCCGGTTCCGGTGGTGCTGCTGAACCAGGAGCGACTCCCGGAATTCCTGAACCATGCGGCTCGGGATTTCCTCGCTCAGATCTCGCCCTCGGCCGGCTCTTCGGAACTCCCCATTTGGCTCACCACCGAAATCGATGACTTCGCTTCCTCGCCGCTGTCGGAAAAGGGGCTTGAAAGAAAACTCGAGATCCCCGAGGGACACGCCTACTTCCAGGTCAATCTTCGGAAGACCGACGAGGGGATCATTCTCACCGCCAGCGACATGAGCAATATCCGTTTTGCGGAGGAATGTCTGCGAGAGATGGTGCACGGCCTCTCAGAGGCAACCGGCGAGGCTTTCTTCCAGTTTCTGGTACAGCACTTGGCCAAGGCCATCGGCGCCGATTACGCCTTTATTTGTGAGTTCTGCGAACAGAATCGGGCCTGGGTGAAGACGGTGGCGGTCTGCGCCGACGGGGCACTCTTGGAGAACTTCACCTTCGAGCTGGCGAACACCCCCTGCAATATGGTGGTAAACACCCGCAGCCAGTGCTGTTATCCTCGCGGGGTTCAAAACAACTTCCCTCTGGACCATCTGGCCATCGAGCTTGACGTTGAAAGCTACGTGGGCGTGCCACTCATCGATTCAGGCGGCAACGTCCTCGGGACCCTGGCGGTTTTCGGTCGGCGGCCGCTCCGCAACCGACAGCTGGCGGAATCGATGCTTCAGATCTTCGCCGCCCGGGCCACTGCCGAGCTGGAACGCAAACAGGCAGAAGAAGACCTGAGGGAAACCAAGGGCCGGTTAAAGACCATCGTCGACTCGGTCCAGACCGGGATCATTCTGATCGAGGCCGAGAGCCGCCGCATCATCGATGCCAACGACGTTGCTGCCAATATGATCGGCACCTCCAAATACCGGCTGGTAGGCACTACCTGTCACAAACACGTCTGCCCTTACGAATCAGGCCGATGTCCGGTCATCGACCGGGAGCAGACCATCGAGAACTGCGAAGACCTGTTGCTGACCGCCGAGGGAATCAAGCTGCCGGTGATCAAGAATGTGGCCTCTGTCATGCTCAATGGCCGCAAACATCTGCTGGAGAGTTTCATCGACATCTCCGACCGCAAGCAGGCGGAGATCGAAATCCAGGCCCTCGCCTACTATGACACCCTCACCGGACTCCCTAACCGCACCTTTCTGCAGGACCGCCTGGGGCGAACCCTCATTGGACGCCCCGGCTCCCGTCCATTTGCGGTGATGTTCCTGGACCTCGACCGCTTCAAAGACATCAATGACACCCTCGGCCATGTTTTCGGCGACGGCATGCTTAAGGAGGTTGCCGCCCGCCTGATCGGCTGCGTCCGCAAGAATGACACCGTACTCCGCCTTGGCGGCGACGAATTCGTGGTCGTTCTTCCCGGAGTCAACAAAGAGCGGGACATTGCCAATGTCGCCCGCAAAATCCTGAATGTTCTCGGCGAGCCGATCCTCATTGACGAACACGAAATCTTCACCACCGGCAGCATCGGCATCGCCCTTTATCCCGCCGATGGCAAGGATATGGACACTCTGCTCAAACACGCCGACACCGCCATGTACCGGGCCAAGGACCAGGGACGCAACAATTTTCAGTTCTTCTCCAGGGAGATGAATCTGCAGGCGGTGGAGCAGAGGCAGCTGGAAACCAGTCTCCGCCATGCCGTCAATGAAGGAGAGCTGTTCCTGGTTTACCAGCCGCAGATTGAACTTCGCACCGGCCGTTTGGTCGGAGTGGAAGCTCTTCTCCGCTGGCGCCACCCGGAATTGGGCATTCTCCTGCCTCGCACCTTTGTCGGCCTGGCCGAAAAGACCGGACTGATCATCCCCCTCGGCGAATTCGTGCTTCGCGCCGCTTGCCGGCAGGGCCTGTCCTGGCACGAAGCAGGGTACCACCTGCGCATCGCCGTCAATCTCTCCGCTCGTC
>JARRJE010000295.1:0-3462 GCA_037379765.1 Deltaproteobacteria bacterium | reverse complement strand
AATTCCGGAGGTTGACAAAGGCAAATATCCCTTGCCCTCAAGTCGGACACGTCTTCTGATCGGCGGCCGCACTCCGGACCGCCGGAAAATCACCCGTCTTCCCTTCCCTCTTTTCCGTCCCCAGGCTGCAGTCTTTGTGGTATATATACCATTTTGGGTCCGTGAGCCCTTGGCCTTGCATCTGACATGCGAAAGCACTCTCGAGTAGGGTCTTATATAAAATTCTTCCGATAAAAAGATATCCCGACCACCCATTCCGGCGGACGCGCCGGTCGACTAGATATTATCGCCACTCTTTCAGAGTTCCCTGCTACGGATTCAGATAGGATGAAAATCGCTCTTATCCAGACCAACCCGGTCATTGGCGACTTTGCCCTCAACATCGGCAACATGCTTTCCTGGCTCGAGCGGGCGAAGGAATGCGGCTGCGAGCTGGCCATTTTCCCCGAGCTTGCGGTCAGCGGCTACCCACCGCTCGATTATTTGGAGCGACGCGCCTTCCTCGCCGCGCATGATCGGGCGGTGGCGGAACTCATCGACAAGGCCAGGGGAATCGGAGTTCTCTGCGGTGCGATTACCCGACACACCGCTGATACCGGCAAGCCTTTGCACAACAGCGCCATCCTTTTTGAGGACGGCCGCCTTCTTTTCACCACTCAGAAGCGGTTGCTCCCTACCTACGATGTCTTTGACGAAACCCGCTATTTCGAGCCGGGTCGGGAAAGCAGGGCTTTCACTTACAAAGGGCTGCGTCTGGGAATCACCATCTGCGAGGATATTTGGAACGATCCGGACATCTTTCCCCGCCAGCTTTACACTTTCGACCCGGTCTCCGATTTGCTGGCGGCCGGCAACGGCCTCGATCTCTTCATTAACATTGCGGCCTCGCCCTTTCACTTGGGAAAATCGGGTTTCCGCTATAAGCTGCTGGCGGCGATCACCCGCAAATACAGTCTACCCGCCCTCTATGTCAACCAGGTAGGGGGTCAAGACTCTCTGATTTTCGATGGCCAAAGTTTGGCTCTGTCCCCGGATGAGACTGTTGCGGCTTGCGCCTACCGTTTCCAGGAGGATTTGGTGGTAGTGGATACGGCCACCTGGCAGGGGGATTGCCGCTTGGAACCAGCAGCGGCGGCCGGCACGGTAGAGTCCGCTGCCGTCCTTAATGAAGCATTGATTACCGGCATTCGGGATTACACCCGCAAGTGCGGCTTTACCAAAGGGCTGCTTGGCCTGAGCGGCGGGATCGATTCTGCGGTGAGTGCAGCCCTGGCTTGCGCCGCCCTCAACCCGGAAAATATCTGGGGGGTGGCCCTGCCCTCCCCTTACAGCTCACCCGAGAGCACCGAGGACGCCCGGCAGTTGGCCAGGAATCTTGGCATCCGGTTCGACATCCTTCCCATTACCGATATTTTCCAAGCCGAACTGGCCACCCTCCACCCCCTGTTCGCCGGGAAAAAAGAGGATGTGACCGAACAGAACATTCAGGCCCGCATCCGGGGCAACCTGCTCATGGCCCTTTCCAATAAATTCGGCCACCTGCTGCTCAGCACCGGCAATAAGTCGGAGATGGCGGTGGGCTACACCACGCTTTACGGCGACATGAGCGGCGGTCTGGCGGTGATCGCCGACGTCCCCAAATGCCAGGTGTACGAGCTCGCCAGCTTCATCAACCGTGAGCAAGAAGTCATCCCGGCACGCACCATCGCCCGCCCTCCCAGCGCGGAGCTTGCCCACGGCCAGAAGGATGAGGATGACTTGCCTCCGTACGAAGTGCTGGACCAAATTCTCCATGCCTACCTGGAAGAGAACCACACCGTTGGAGAGATCGTCGACATGGGCTTCGAGCCGACGATTGTCGGGGACGTGGTCCGCCGCATCCGGATCAACGAATACAAACGCAAACAGGCCCCCCAAGGCCTGAAGGTCACCTCCAAGGCGTTCGGCTACGGCCGGCGCTATCCGACCGCCGAGCATTTCATCGAGGATCTCCCTTGATGGGCAGAACCAGAGACGGAAAAACGTTTTTCGCCTTTTCCAAACGGTACCCCTGATGTCTCCCAAACTCGTCTTGCTCCTGCTGCTCATAGGCCTGCTGGCCTTGATCGCAGGAGAGCAGATGGTGCACCGGCCCAAACAGCTCTATGAAACCACCACCGGCAAGGTGGAAATGTGCCTTTCCTGCCATCAGCAGGAAAAGCTGGACCCAGCGCACGACACCAAGATTCTGGGCTGCTCCGGCTGCCATCTCGGCAACCCTCTGGCCATCACCAAAGAGAAGGCCCACCAAGGCATCGTCCTCAATCCCGGAGACCTGCGGGTGGTGGAGAAGACTTGCGGCAACGGCAGCTGCCATGCCTCGGCCGTAAAAAGGGTCAAAAACTCTCTCATGGCCACCAACCGTGGCATCCTCGCCACTCTTCTCTATTACTGGGGAGAGGCCCCCAACCAGAACGGCGATTTCTCGGTGGAAAAACTCATCCATTCGGGCAAAGATTCCATTGCCATCGATTACTTCCGCAAGCTTTGCGGCACCTGTCACCTTTGGAAGCAGAAAGGAGACCTGCCGGGATTCTTTGGCGAGAAAGGCGGCGGCTGTACCGCCTGCCACCACGTGGAGCCAAAAGATGCGCCCTCCGTTATTTACAAAACAGCGGACGGCAAAGAGAAGAAGTTCAAACCCCATCCGCTGATCACCAAAAAAGTGCCGATCGCCAACTGCGTCCGCTGTCATAACCGAAGCGGCCGAGTGGGCATCTCCTACGAGGGAAAATTCGAGGCCGAAGGGTACGGCACGCCTTACAAGGCTGGCGACCTTTCCCCCAAGCGGCTGCCAGGCGACCGTTTCTATCTGGAGATCTCCCCGGACATTCACTATAAGAAGGGCATGGCCTGCATCGATTGCCATACCCAGAATGAGATCATGGGCGACGGCAAGAACTACGCCCACTACGAACAGGCGCTCGAAATCAGCTGCACCAGCTGCCATGCCGCCGATAACCCTGGACTCACTCGCCGCAACGACAAGCTCAACAACATCGTGTTGCAGGATGACAAAGTAGAGCTCATCGGCAAGCTCGACGGCAAAAAACATCCGGTGGCGCCGCCCAAGAAGGGAACTTGCGATTATGCAGGCCACAAACGGCTCTCCTGCGAATCCTGCCACTCCACCTGGGTGCCACAATGCTACGGCTGCCACGTCAAGCGCGACATGCGGGAAACCCATCTGGACAAGCTGACCCTGAAAGAAACCAAGGGGTGGTGGGAAGAAGGCCGTTCCTATCTGCGCTACGAGCGCCCAATGCTTGCCGTGTGGGGCGATAAAGTGGTGATCGTCACTCCCGGCTGCCAGGACATCGTCACCCTGATCGATCAGGAGGGCAAAGTTGCAAATAGTTTCAATTCCTTTACAATGGCAGCGCTCCACCCGCATACCATCCAGGCCAAGGGAAGGAGCTGCTC
>JARRJE010000294.1:0-5093 GCA_037379765.1 Deltaproteobacteria bacterium | reverse complement strand
GCGCCAAGAGCTTGATGAACGGCCCCTGCGGCGGTTCGGTCGGCGGCCGTTGCGAGATCAATGCCGAGGTGCCCTGCATCTGGCAGTCCATTCATGACCGGCTGGAGCGCATCGGCCGTAAAGAGCAACTGCTTGAGGTTTCCCCCATTAGGGACTGGAGAAGCGCTGGACATGGCGGGCCCCGTAAGGTCGTCCGGGACGATTTGACCGTCTGAGGCATTCAAAGATAGTGATCAGCAGTCAGAAAAGGCGCAATAAAAAAGGAGGCTTTCGAGCCTCCTTTTTTATTGCGCCTTTTGACTTCAGTGCTTTTTCCTTTGGTACCTTTTGCTCTTTTTCCGCCGCTGCATTTTCGCGTGGGCAGTCTTTCCTTCGGGTTCCTGTTCCCCCAGCAGAACCGCCAGCTCTTCTCGACCCAGGCCGGTCTCCCGCTCTTCCGGCCGACACAGCCGCAAGTGCCTGATCTTACCCATCAGCTCAACCCCATTTTTTGTCCCACCGTCTGGAGCATCTCCGGAGTTACCGCGAAATACTCCGTCGTCATCGCTTCCATGAAGCCGTTGTACAACAAGCGGTTGAGCTCCCGGGGAATGCCGCCAGTAAGCCGATGCGCCATTTCATAGACTTCATCGGCAAGAAAATCGGCATAGGCCCCGCATTTGAGGAGCCGATATTTGATGTATTGTTCGGTTTCCGCGCGGGAAAGAGGCTGCAAGTCGACCTGGAAGGTGATCCGGCTACGGAGCGAAGCGTAGCTCGGGGCCCGCATTCGGCGGCGGAGGTTTTCTTCGGCAATGAGCACAACGGTGATGAGCTTTTCCTCCTCACTTTCGAGATTGGAAAGAGAGCGGAGGAGATGAAGGGCGTCGGCTTTCAGGAAATGGGCCTCATCGACGATGATCGCCAGTTGCTGCCCCCGAGCATGAAGGGCCAGGGCCTGTTCCTGGAGCTGGCGGAGTCGGCCGTGAGTGGTGCGGGTCAACGTCTCCACCCCCAATTCCTCGAGCATGGCTCCGAGCAGCGCCCCTTTGCCCATCTGCGGATAGACGAGTACAAAGGCGGGAATGAAGCGGCTGTTTTCGAGATTCCGGAGCACCACTTGAGAAACCAGGGTCTTGCCGGTGCCTGAGACGCCGGTGAGCAGGACCAGGGCATGGCGGTCCTCGATGCCGATCCGCAGCTTGATCAAGGCCTCTTCATGCTGTCGAGTCCGGAAGAAAAGACCCGTATCCAAGGTGTCCTTGAAGGGGTTTTTGGAAAGGCCGAAAGTCGTCGGCCAACTGAAGTGGTCCATGTTCTCCCTCCCTATCGGCTCCCGCCGGACGCCATTTTCAGAAAGCGGCCGAAAGCCGAGCTGGTACGCAGGCCGGGCAGGTCATCTTTGAGCAGCGCCGCGGCAATATTGTGGACATTTCGGCTCACCCGCGCCTGGGGCCGAAAGACGGTAAACGGCATTCGCCGGGTGGTGGCGGCGCCGACAGTAGCGTCTTTGAGGACGTAGCCGAGGTTGTTCACCTCCCGTCCCAGGAACCGGCGAGCACAGCTCGAGAAGCGCAGGGCTACATCCGCAGCCTGCCGGATTGTCTCCGCCATGTTGACCACCGCATAGACCGGCTTGGAAGGCGGAAACACGGAACCTGCCTGGTGAAGGGCTTTGAGCAGGCCGTAGGCGTCGGCTAGCGAGGTGATGTCTGCCGTGAGCACGAAGAGGAGCTCATCGGCGGCCAGGAGGAAGTCCCGCACCCCAGGGCCCATTCCGGCAGCAGTATCGACGAGGATGATGTCGGCCCGCTTTTCCACTTCCTCCAAGGCACGAATGATTTTCTGCCGTTGCGGTCGGTTGCTGTCTGCCAGCTCCAGCACACCTCCACCGCCCGGTATGATGCCGATCCCTTCCGGGCCTTCGACAATGAGTTCCGCCAAAGGCCGGTCACCGGCGATGATCTCTCTGATGTTGGCAGCTGGGGTAACCCCAGCCAACAAATGGATATTGGCCATGCCCATGTCTGCATCGAGCAGGAGGCACATCTTGCCAAGTCTCTGTAACTCGATGGCAAGGTTGAGGGCCAGGTTGCTCTTGCCTACGCCGCCCTTGCCGGATGTGACCGCAAACACCCGGGCGTAGGGGCGGGCAACGGCGGGCTGTCCTCCGGTGTGACGGGCGTGGATTCGCAGAAAGGCCTCCACCGCCTGAGGCGGGAAGAAAAGAAAGTCTCCCCGCAATACTTGCTCGGGTAGCTCTTGCGGGTACTCTGATTCGTAAAACCGCAGCAAGCTTTCTTCGAGGCCGGTTTCCCGGGCGACATCGTCGATGGAAAGAAGGCGGCCCATTGCAATCCTTTAATCTGCGGAAGGGGCTTGCCCCTCTTGATCGGCAAGGGCGCGGCCGACCGTCTCCAGCACTTTCTCCAGCCGGAATGGTTTGCGCAAGCAGGCGAAGGCACCCATCCGCACCGTTTCCTTGATTTCTTCCTTGGATGCGAGGGCGGTGATGATCACCACCTAAAGGTCTGGGTATTCGTTCTTGACGAACTCCAGCACCTCCAGCCCGTCTTTATTCGGCATCCGGATATCGAGGATGAGCAGCTGATAGGTCTTTTCTCGTAACCGCTTGATCGCCTCCATGCCATCGTAAGCGCCATCCACCGCGTAACCGGCGGCGCGAAGGCTCTCTTGGAGCATGTCGTTGAGGATTCGCTCATCATCCACCACCAAGATCGGGACCTTTCCCGGTACGACCGTCGATTCTGGTTTCGGGATTTCCCGTGGCAGCCCTTTCTTCAGGGCCCGCAGACGGCTGCCCCGATCGAGCGGCAAGCTGATGGTGAAGGTGGTGCCGCGGCCGGCCTTGCTCCGCACCCTCATGGTGCCGCCATTGTGCTCGACAATGGAATTGCAGATTGCAAGGCCGAGGCCGGTCCCCTCTCCCTCTTTTTTGGTGGTGAAAAAAGGGTCGAAGATCTTGCCCAGGTTCTTGGGGTCGATCCCTTGGCCGGTGTCAGTCACCTGGATGTCGAGGAAGCTGTTCTTCGGCTCGCCTTCAATACTGATCTCCCCACCCTCGGGCATGGCTTGGCTGGCATTGATGAAGAGATTCATGAACACCTGCTCGATCTGAAGGGGATCGACCATGATGGTCGGCAGATTCTCATCGAGCTTGTTGGTCACGGTCACTTTCTGCATGGAGACCCGGTCGACGAGAACCGAGAGGACCCGACCGACGATTCCGGCCGCTGAGGCGGAAGCGAATTTGGGCTGGGTCGGGCGGGCGAAGCTCATCAGGTCCTGGATGATCTTGGCAATGCGTTCTTCCTGGTCGCTCACCACCCCCAGTCGTTCTTTGAGAGCCTCGGTATCCCCCTGGGCCAGAAGCCGATCCATGAGCTGGAGGCGGCCAGCTGGCCGACGGTGGCCAGTCGGTGGGAATGGAAGAGTTGACGCTGGCTCTCCTCCATCTTGCGGGTAGCCTCGGCCATGGCCTCGGACTGGCGGATAAGATCGCTTTCGAGCAGCAACCGTTCGACCGCACCGCCTGCAGTCAGGGCCAGGGCCTCGAAATTGCGCAGCAACAGCTCATGACTTTCGCCCGGGGTCTCAGTGGCTTCGGCGAAATCGATCACCAGCTCGCCGAGAAGGGGGTCGCTGAGTAAAGGAGAACGGTTGCTCGCCAGGAAGAATGTGGCCAGGAATCGTACACCGGTGATGATCCGGATCACTCCTTCCGGACCGTTGCCGCCGGCGAAATCCAATCTGGCGCGGGAAAGCAACTCCACGGCCTCTGCCTCGATTTCCGCATTCTTCTTGCGAAGGCCTTTGCCGGGTTGGGCCAGCGGCAGTTGCAAGTCCTGCGTGGAGCCGCTGTCAAAGACTTTTCCCACGAAGAGCTGTTCGCCCTCGTCCCGAATAAGGCAGAGGCTGCGTTTCGCCCCGAAGGCCTTGGCAGCAGCCTCAGAGATGATGCCGGCAGCTGTTCCAAGACCAGAGCCTGGCCGCAGCCGCCGGCTCATCTCACAGGTGACATCAAGCACCTTGTTGATTTCGGTGAGTTCGCGGTTGTTCTTCTCTAGATTCATGCTGAGGTTGCCGAGGCTCACATTAGCGGTGCGGACCAGTTGGTTGTATAGCTTTTCGTCCCAAAGGCCCAGAATGGCACCCATCTCCTTGACCCGGCCGTGGACCTCGTCCATGATTTCCTCGATGTCGGCGGGGGTCAAATGGTGGTGAAGCACCAGATTTTCCAATGCGAAATGGAAATGTTCGTGGTTGTATGTCCCTTCCGGCAGAAGGTAGCTGGAGCCTACATTGTGGGTGACGCAGAGGACATCGGCAAAGCGGATCAATTTGGGCAGATTGGCCGGGTCGGGCAGGATGGTTTCAGTAACCGGTTGATGGTGCATCCACATCACCTGAGCAATGTGGGGCGGGAATCCCCATTTTTCTCCGAGCAGCCTGCCGGTTTCGACATGGTCGGTTTCCAGGATCTGCCGTTCGAGGTCGAGAGGTTGAAGGCCGTGCATGGAATAGCTGCCCTGCTTTTTGATTTCCTTCCAGATCTCTGCGAACTTGTCCGGAGCCTGCAGGTAGCAGACCAGCTTGCCCAGGTCGTGAAGAAGACCGGCCACGTAAGCATCCTCGGGGACCTGAAAGCCAAGCCGGCGGGCGAGGTTCTCGGCCGTTGCCGCCACCCCGACGGAGTGGAGCCAAAAGTTAACGAGGCTTTGCTTGCGTGCGGTGAACTCTTCTGAAAAGCAATCGAAGATGGTGGCGGAAAGGATGATGCTGCGGACGGCGTTCAAGCCTAAGAGGGAAAGGGCTTGGGAGATGGCAGTGACTTTGCGGCGGCAGCCGACGTAAGCCGAATTGGCATAGTGCAGAATTCTGCCGGCCAGGACCTGATCGTTGCGGAGCAGGTCGGCCAGTGAAGAAAAATTTGAGTTTTCGCCTTCCATCAGGCGGATCGCCTCGATGGCTACCGCCGGCAGGGTGGGAAGTTGATCGATTTCCACCCGGTTGGCAAGCTTGCGCGACATTCTTCCTCCCCCGTGTGTAAGTCGCCCCAAGAACGCCCTTCAGAGAGCCCACGCCGGAGTTTC
>JARRJE010000293.1:0-3477 GCA_037379765.1 Deltaproteobacteria bacterium | reverse complement strand
TAGATGCCGTCCTCGTAACTCCGCTTGCCGTGCTTGGAGAAGTAATCCGCAACGGCATCAGCACCTCCGAGGTAGGAAAAACTCAGGCTGATGACGCGGAAGGTGTCTTCGAGACGCTTGCGTTCGATCTCGTCTTCGGTCCGTTCGAAGTCGTATCCTTGTGACACCTTGTAATCGAGCACCGCGATGAATTTGTCCAGGGCTCTGTCATAGAGCTCCTGCTTGTAAAACGTCCAGCCCAGCTTGTACAAGGCGAGTTCATAGAAGGACGAGCTCACGCCGATCTTCACGATGGCCGTGTAGGCGTCTTCGGCGTCCAGGTACTTCCGGCGCACAAAGAAGTATTCAGCACGCCGGAACTGCACTTCATCGATATAGCGGGACTGCGGGAAGTCGCGGACCAGCCGGTCCATGACCTCCATGGCCTTATCGATCTGTCCCATTTCCTCGTAGGCGCGGGACATCTGATACAGCACCTGGTCATTGCGTTCGTAATTGGGGTACTTGTCGAGCAGCTTCTGGTAGAGGGTGATCGCCTCGAGCGGCCCTGCTTTTTCCAGATCATCCGTCTTCTGCGCAGGTTGACCAGCTTCAGTGCCGGCCACTGGCAGGCTGCCGGAGGCCCGCTTTTCGAAATCGGCGTCAGATTCGCCCTGTCCGGGAACAGGCACCGAACCCTGGTCCGGCTGCACCGTCTCTGCTTGGACCGGCGTTATTGCAGATGGCTTCTCAGCATGTTCCGGGGCGGGCAAGGCCGCTGCCGGTGCTTGGCCTCCCTTTTTATCGCTGCTGTCCGTGAGAACGCCGTATTCCTTCTCGATCTTCAGGTCGGCCAAACGGCGAAGGGCCTCGGGTGCCAGGGCTGAATCCGGAGCTTCCTTCAGGAAACTCTGATAGCTCTCCATCGCTATATCGATCCCGCCTTCGAGGTTTTCTTCTTCCTTGATGTCCACGTGCATGTCCTGCAATTGGGCAAGCGTCCCCTTGTTGCTGCTTTTCGGGGTGCAGGCAAGAAGAATCAGCGGCAGGACGAACACGATCAAACGGATCCGGCTCATTGCCCCTCCCTCTTCTTTTCCTGAGCTCTGACCGCACGGTCATAGCTGTCGGCCAGGGCAAAGCGCGCCTTGACCGCGAATTCTTCAAGCCGCGTCCGGCGCCCGGTGAGCTCATTCACGGCCATGACTTCAAGCATATGCCCCTGGCGTGCCATCAGGTCTCCCACCTTTTCCGCGGCTGCCTCGATCAAGAGCCGCTGGCGGCGGATCCTCTCATCGTAACCCTCGTAGCTCTGGGTTGCGGCCTGGCGGGTCCGAACGAAGGCGGTGTACTGCTTTTTCAGCAGGTCCACGTCGTGGTTCAACTCTCGAAGGTCCTTGTATGCTTCGGTAAGGCGTCGGTCATAATCCGTATAAATATTCCAGTCCAAAATGCCCCGCAGTCTCCTGATCCTAGCCTGGGTCTTGCTTGGCACAGTCCTGCCGCCAGCGGTGAGGGTCTGCTCCAGACGGGCAATCCGTTCTTTATAAATCCGCTCCTGCGCGGTCGCCAGGTAATCGGGCCGGGGCGCTGTGAGCATCGCCTTCAGGCGTTGTTCGATTCGGTCTCGCTGCTCCAGGCGCAGACGCATCTGCGAGTCGAGCTGCCTGAATTTATGGTCTATCCCGGGGAGCAGCGGCTGGTAATAAGCCCTGCGTTGCTCGATCAGCTGCTCGTAAGCATCCAGATCCCTCTCCCAGACAACCAGCTTTTTGCGCAATTCCTCGAGATCGAGATAGTTCTTCAGTGAATCTTGAAAGTCGTGGGAGGCCATCAGGTTGAGCAGGTAATAGGTTTCAGGCGCTTCCGGGAGGCTGCGCAGCTTGACGACCCAGTTGGCATCCTGTTTCAGCTCATCCCGCACCAGGGCCTTGAGAAAATTTCCTTCGCGAATACTTTTGATTGATGCACTAAGCTTATCGATCTCCTTGCCGAATGCCTTCAGGGCGCTGCCGTACAGCACGGCAGCCCGGCCATAGACGTTCAGTTTTCCGTAAGCATAAGGCAGGGCGAGCATGCCTTCCTGCACCGCCGGGTCGGTGACCTCCCGCTTGACCAGGATAGTCCAGGGCACGAGCGCTCTTTTGAAATGTTCCTGTGAGGCATCGGCCCATCCCGAGCCCAGCAGCGCCCGGTTGGAAAACGGTCCCTTCAGACGGACTCGATCGAGCACAGCCTTGGCGCCCGCAAAATTTTTCTCATCCAGCAGCTTGTCGCCGAGAACGAGGTTCGATTTATCCTTGATCGCCAGCGTGACGGGGTTTTGGCTCTCGATCTGACCGGCACGGTCGAGGACTTGGCGGCCCTCCTTCTTCTTGCCGTCCTTCATCAGCGCGACGCCGAGGTCGTACGTAGTGAAGCCTTCCAAACTCTTCACATCCTGCATCCCTTTCAGAATGCGCGCGGCATCGGCAAAGCGGCCGATGGCCAGGAAGACCTCAGCCCGAAGAAATTGGAGATCGTCCTGAATTCTTTCGGGGACGCGCCCATGGATACGCTCCAGGGCGTGCAAGGCATTTCCGGGCTGGTCTTGCTGAAAGTAGATCCACGCCAGGCGATAAATGGCCTCATTGCGCACGGGCTCATCGACCTTGCCCTCGATGACCGCCTTGACGGCGCGCCCGGCGCGCTGATGCATTCGGTAGGCAAGTTCGAAGTCACCCACGGCAAACTCTGCCTGGCCGATGTGGTAGTAAAGGGTATCGCGCTTTGGTTCGTCGAGTCCGTGGAACTGCTCCAACTCGGTGTCGAGCCGGGCGATGGCGTCGAACCAATCGTCCTGGAAGGCGTAATACAGGGCCTCTCCGAAATAGAGATCTTTCAGCTCTTTCGGGGCGGTCGTACTGATCAGGCCCTGCACTTCTTTCGAAGCAGTGGTGGTCGCCGTCAACAATGACGAAGCGAAAACCAGACCCGCCAGCAAGCGGATGAAAAGCGCTCTTGACATGGACTACCAATCTCTGAAATTGATGGAACCGTTGGCAGATCCGGGGCCCGCCAGGGTTACCTCGACGATTTTGGGGCCTACGCCCTTAACCACTTTGAAGCTCTTCTCCTTGCTGAAATCGGCGCCACCCTCGGTCTTGCCGGTGAGGGTCACCTGCATATCGTGTTCTCCGGTTCTGATATTGCCGGTATAGATCTGCTGCACCCCTCCCTTCCGAAGAGCATCGAGCTCCTTGAATGTATACAGGTGACGAGCGACCGGCTTGCCGCCGAACTGAATTCCGACGGAATCGAGGCGAAACTTTTTATCGCCGGCCAAGGACACGAACACCGCGACCTGGGTATTGGACGGGTAGAGCAACTTCTCTTCCAGCTGGTTCAGTTCGGTGGCAATCCCGAGAACATCCGTCTTGATTTCCTGAATCTGTTCATCCAGGCCCTTCATCTGTTCCTTCGCGACTCCTTCCGCATGAACGGTGAAGGCCAGCAGAA
>JARRJE010000292.1:0-3496 GCA_037379765.1 Deltaproteobacteria bacterium | reverse complement strand
CGACCACCTTCTTCGCAGGACCTTCGAAACGATCGACTGGAATCAGCTGCTTGCGGACTGAAGAGTTATTGGCTTCGCCGCATGAATCGAAGCAACAGCAAACCGTACAGGAGGCCGTTGACGAGCAGTACTGCCAGACCCAGGAAAATCTGCATTTCACGAGTCAATCCGTTGGGATAAACCAATTGCAGGATGTAATGCTCGACGAAGCCGGTCCGGTAGCCGGCCGCACCGCTCTTTTGCCGAAAGTAATTTTCAAGAGGAGTGAGCGGACAGATCCAGCCGCCGAGCTCCACGGCAGTTCCCCAGAGAGCCGTCGGCAGGTGGACGATGGCAAGTCGAGGCCAACGCAGAACGAACAGGGCTCCGAAGACGACAAAGAGAATGAACACTAGGTGGAGAACCAGGATGAAACCGGCAAGCAGTCGGAACATCGGTGTGTCTCGCTCGACTCGGGTTGGCTGTCCGAGTGGCCGGAGCTACAGTAAAAAGAAACCCTCTCTGTGTCTCCAGGCAGTCTGATGTCAAAAGGGATTTTCCGTTACCGCCGCATGGAAGCAAATGACGGCGACCATGCTTCGGCCCTGGTCGCCAGCGTCTTCTTCGATTGTATCGCACCGCTTTATTCCGCAGAAGGGGTGGAGAGCTTCAAGCGCTACATCCGGCCGGCCGAATTTCGGAAGCGGCTCGAGCACGACCATTTCGCCCTGCTTGCCGAAAAGGACGGCGAGACCATCGGCCTCATCGAGGTCAAGGAGCACAGCCGGATCACTTTGCTGTTTGTCTCTCAGGCCTACCAGCGGCAGGGCCTCGCCCGAGAGCTCGTGCACCGGGCCGCCCGGCTCTGCCGCCGTCGGCGTCCGGGTCTCCGCGAGCTGGCTGTGAGCGCCTCTCCCAACGCGGTCACCGCCTACGAGAAAATGGGCTTTTTCATTGCAGGGCCGGAACTCGAGATCGAAGGCATCCGCTTCGTGCCCATGGAGGCCCCCCTCCCAGAGGATCCTGAAATGGAAATCAAAGCCGAAAACCCGGCCGGCCTGCTCAAAGACACGGCCGTCCTACCTCTCATCGAGGTCTATTTCGAGTTGTGCCACCTCAAGCAGCTTTTCCGCCAGGGCTGGCGTAAGCGTGGGGTGACACGCGACCGCTGCGAGAGCGTGGCCGACCACTGCTTCGCGGTATCCCTGCTCGCCATGTTCCTTGCCGACGAGCATTTTCCGACACTCGACATTGCCGGAGTGATGCGCCTGGCCCTGCTCCACGATATCGGCGAGGTCTATGCCGGCGACATCACCCCGGACGAAGGATTGAGCGGAAGGGAAAAACAACAGTTGGAGCGACACTCGGCGGTGAAGGTCCTGGGCAAGCTTCCGAACGGTACCGCCTATCTCGACCTTTGGAACGAGCTGCAGGCCGGCCGGACTCCCGAGGCCAGGTTCGTCCGCGAGATCGACAAGCTGGAGATGGCCCTTCAGTCAAATGTCTACGAGAGGTTCGGGTTGGCTGACTTGGGGGAATTTTATGAGTCCGCCGAAGGGGCGATTGTGAGCCCCGTCTTGAGGAAGATACTGGCCGGATTACGAGGCAAATGAGAGCCATTTAGGCAAACGAGGGCAGATATTAGTGGTATCTTCTTCCCGCAATCGTTCCAGGATCTTTAGCATCTGCCGGTTAATCTTCCCCTTCCTCCCGATATAGTGCCGCAGTTTTTATTCCGATAATCGTGGCTCGATACCTACACGTTTGAATACTCTCGATTTGCAGAGAAAGGATTTCCTAGAGAACATCTACGGAGATACTAATCATATGTTTTAACTTGATTTTATGAGTAGTCCGTGTAACCTTCATTTGACATCTCTCAGTTTAGTGAAATGGAAAAATATGCAAGGGCTATACATGGTAAGTTTGGCTCACTGACTTCACTGTTTTAATTCGATTCGAGGAGATGATAAATGAGAACATTTCTTTTCAGGGCCGTAATCATTTTTTCAATATTTTTTCTTAATGCGGGCTGCGCCGGAAAATCTCTTCGAAGTGCCGAACGTCCGATTTCAGCCAATTCATCTTTAGCGGTTTCCGCTGAGAAGAATAGCATCGATCTCATACCGGACAGGATGATGGTATGGAAAGCCTATTTAGGGCTCGAGGTGAAAGATGTGGGGAGCGTTATCAATAAAATAACTGCTCTTACCGTTCAAAGTGAAGGATATATTGAATCGAAATCGGAGAGTACCGAGGAAACAGCAGATCTTCGACTGCGAATACCCGTGCAAAAATTCAAGGAGATGATCGGTTCACTTGAAACGTTGGGAACGGTTGAATTTCGGCGCATTAATCGTGAAGATGTCACTGAACAATATATCGACGTTGAAGCCAGACTAAAAAACAGAATAGCCCTTCGTGACCGCCTGAAACAACTGCTGGAAAAAGCAACAAACGTTAAGGATATTCTTTCTATAGAAACAGAATTGAATCGGGTTCAAAGCGATATCGACTCAATGGAAGGAAAAATTAAGTCCCTGAAAGGACAGGTAGATCTTGCAACACTTGATGTTAGCTTGAAAAGGAAACCAATATTAGGACCGTTGGGATATATCTTTAAAGGGCTATGGTGGGGTGTAAAAAAACTATTTGTAATTCGTGACTAGCGATCGGTATTACTGTAATTCCCTTCGTTATGCTTAGCCAGGGACTCTTGAATAGCTTTCTTATCATCGTCACCCAATCCAAAATAATCAGTTCGTTTAAGCTGTGCCGAAATAATATAAGCCATGACTTCATTTATTTTTCGGGTGCACTCCATGTCTGACTTCTCGAGGCATTGCTGTTGTTCTTCAACCAAAATCATAAAATTGATAGTTTCAAACGAACTATTCGCGTTTAACCCAGCCTCAAACCCAGATAAGCGCCTCCACCCAGACCAAACACGATAGCAGCGATAATTCCTATTATTCGTTTCTTTACTTGGTATCTGCCTCAACCCAGCGGCAGGCCCTTAACGCCATCGTTTTTCCTCTGACGCGAGGTCCTCGACCAAGCCCCTGGAAGGCAAGATCGTCCCGGCACGCTCCAAGCGGCATCCGCGGCCCCCATGGGGCCACGCTGACGTCAAAACCACCGAAATTTATACCCATGCCATGCAGCGAGATATCGATGTTCTTCAGAGCCCCCTGGACCGCTTGCAAAACTAACCTTCGGATCGTTCAACTTGCACTCCCCCGCCTTTGTTTCCTGCTTGAACCTTTGCAGTAAATACCAGGTCTTAAAAAAATCGAGGAATCTGCACTAACGCCCTAAATAAAATCAAGGTATTAAATTTCTACCTAAATTCACCTATTGGCATGCCGTCGCAACATGGGATTTAAGAGATTGCCCGGAAGCGGAAGGACTCAGTAAGGAAGGACTTACATAATAAGCCAGATTACACCATAAGGAAGATGTACGACCTTCCTGACGACCTTGACGAAAATGTAGAAGGGCGCGCGGCGGGTTTTAC
>JARRJE010000291.1:0-3512 GCA_037379765.1 Deltaproteobacteria bacterium | reverse complement strand
GGAGCTGGGATATCAGCAAGTCTTTTTCTCTGTACACCCGGGCCACATATACCTTGGCTGAAAAGAGCGCTTACGGCTTTGAAACTTCCCTTACGGTACGGCTGTAAACGTCGGGAAAAAGCTTGCACTATAACAGTAAATGGCGTAAGTAGCGCTTAACTTATCGACTCAGAGTGGGGCTGAAGATGTACAAAAAAGTGATTGGAATCATCCTGTCGAGCATGCTTTTGCTTTTGCCGGGTTGCGGCTCTACCAGCATTACCAAATCCTACATGCGTGAAGGGACTAGCCTGGCCTATATCAAGACCGTGGCCGTGCTTCCTTTCGAAGGCGGGGGCGAAGCACGGCGCATTCGCGAATTTACCATGACCCAGCTGCTGGCCTCCGGCCTCTTCGATGTGGTGGACAAGGGCCGGGTCGACAATCTCCTTCGGCAGGAAGCGCTCAAGGAAAACACGCCTTTGAACGCGGCCACGATCCGACGTCTGGGCCAGCAGCTCAAGGTACAGGCCTTCATCCTTGGCTCGGTGGAGGAAGAGTCCAAATCCAGGGGAAGTGCGTCCTTTCCGGAAGTCACCATGACCCTGCGCCTGATCGACTGTGAAACCGGAAAGCTTCTCTGGCAGGCCAGCGGAAGGGGAAGCGGTTACTCCTGGACGGATCGGCTCTTCGGCATGGCGCCGAAAGACTCCTTCCAGGTGACCATGAAGTTGCTGAATGACCTGTTTGCGACGATGAGCTGAACTACGATTCGAGGATTGGCAGCGCTTTGAAACCATGAAACTCCAATGGCTGCTTCCGTATCCTTGTCGCCGGTGACTTCATCCCTCTCCGAGAAGCTTTCTCGATCTGCCTAGTAATTCCGTGAAGTGCCACATTGCGGGATGCATGTCAGTTTCCCGTATCTCCCTGGTCCTTTGCTGGGAAGGTGGCTTGAATGCGGTGGCTTGAATATTGATAATCAGACAAAAAAACCAAAGCCTCGGCGGGCGGGAAACGAGAAAACAACAAGTTGCACAAGGTGGCCCGTCAGCGGAGCGGCTTTTTGCGAGGCCGACAACAACAAGGACATTTTTCGCAAAGACCTCCAAGCCTCGGCGGGCGGGAACGAGAAAACAACAAGTTGCACAACGTGGCCCGTCGGCGGAGCGGCTTTTTGCGAGGTCGACAAATATTGTGAGAGTGTTGCAAAAGCTCAGAATACAAGTCCTCGCGCTGTGTTGTGTGTGTTTTGTTTGGCTGTCGGCATCTATTGCATTTGCAGCGGCGCCGGTGGCGGTTTTCCCGCTGCAGGAGTTGGCAGACGGGCGGAACGATGTCAACCTGCCCTTTACCAGAGTGCTGGCTGATCGCCTGGCGGCCGGCGGCAACGAGATCATCGATCTGAAAACGATCATCGCCTTCATGGCCAATTATCGAATCCGTACCGTCGGCCATCTGGACAGGCTGAATATTTCCCGGGTCCGTCGGGACTTGGGCGCGGCCTTCGTACTGCTCGGCACCGTCACCCAGCAAAAGGACAGCCCCGAAGCATCCATAGGGCTGACCCTGAATCTGGTGCGCACCAGCGACGTTCGCACCATCTGGAGTTACATCGGCAACCTGAGCACCGGTAAAGAGCGCAAAGTGCTGGGGATCGGCGAACCGCAATCGATTGCCGCGATGCAGCCCCTGCTGCTCGATGAGATTATCAACCAGTGGCCTTGGCAAATCATCAACCAGGCGCAGAAGACCGGTTCGATCAACATCGACTCGGTGGCACTGCAGCCGAAATACGTCCGACCCGGCGTTGAAGTTCACAGCTGGGTGCGTTTGCGTGATAGCTGGCCCGCCGATCATGCCCCCAGGGTCTTTTTCAAGGCGGACGATCAACTCTATCCGGCAACGGTCTCCGCCGACGGCCGCACCTATGAGGGTACCTGGGTTGCCGGCGAAGAGAACGGCAGTTTCCCGGTGACTCTGCTTTGCGAGTGGCCGTATCGCCGTACCGAGTCGACTCTGCTGGGCAACTATTTTGTCGACGGCAATCCACCCGTTTTGGAGATGACCCTGCGGGGAACGAAAATCCTGGACGGCATGCCGGTTTTTCATCAAAAGCTGGTGATCGTGCCGCGGTTGCTGGTCCGCGAGCCCCTGTCCCGCTGGCGGCTGGCATTCTATTACGAGAGCGGCAACCTGGCAGGCGACATGGATGGAAACGGCGATCTGCCTGAAGGTTTCGTCTGGTCCGGGCGAGGCAAGGCCGGAAGCATGGTGGAGGATGGGGTTTTCGACGTGGTGGTGGAAGTCTGGGACAAGGCCGGCAATCTGGCCAAAGCCTCCAAAAGGGTGGAGCTCAACAGGAGCGTGCCGGAGGTGAATCTGGCGGTGGAGGAGAAGGCCGATCAAGGGATGGTTGTAGACCTGGCCCACGACGGTAAGGTGCCGTTGGCATCTTGGCGGATGGAAATGTGGACCAAGGAGGGAAAGCTCCTCACCGACAGAGAAGGAAAGGAACTCCCGGTCAAAATCAAGCTGTCGGACTCAGAGCTTGATCCCAAGAAAATCCAGGGAGTGGTCGAGCTGGAGGATGTCCTGGGCAACCGGGTCCGGCGGAAGGTCGAAGATCTGCTCCCGAAGATAGAAAAGGAGGCCAAGGCCAAGGCCAAGAAGAAGAAAACCACGGTGTCCGAGAAGTGGGTCGATGAATTCTGATATGGGTTTTTCCTTCTCAACCTCAACCTTAATCTTAACCTTTCTATGCGGATTCCTGCTCACAGGGTGCGGAGCTTTGTGGGGGACACGGGGCCTCCCGCTCCAGCAACAGCTTTCGGCTCTCCCTCCCGGCCCGATATGCCGAGTGGCAGTGCTGCCCTTTTTGAGCGATTCCGATTTTCCGCTGGCCGATGCCATTGCCGGCAAGGTCTTTGCCACCCAACTTCAGGAATCGGGCGACTATCTGATCAGTCAAGAAGGAGATATCCTCAAGGTTTACAAGCAGCTGCACATTTTGCCCGGGGTGGCGCCGACTACAGAGCAGTTGCAGATCATTGCCGACCAGGTTCACGCCCAATTGCTGATTACCGGGGTCGTCTTGGAAATGCGGGAAGACCGGGGCGAGCATAACACGGTCAACCCGCTCTTGGTCGAAGAGGTACAGATTCGTGACGGCCACAGTGGCGAAACATTGTGGACGACTTATCATCGGCGGCAGGGCTCAGATTACAAAAAAACCATGCACTTCGGCACCATCCATACGGTTTCCGGCTTGAGCCGGCAAATGGCGGTGGAAATTATCAACCTCTGGTTTAAAAAAGGACTTCCCCAATGCGACGTTTCACCCCGATCCTGATCCTCCTACTCAGTCTGGTTCTCCTCCCGGCGGCGTCGGCCACCGCCGGGTTCTTTACCGACGACACCTTGGTCTCCATCGACGGGAAGAATTACACCGTGGATGACTTCAAGCGCTGGTGGGGGTTCTGGAATGATGACAACAGCCCCTTGCCCAAGACCCCGGACCCGTACATCGACTG
>JARRJE010000290.1:0-3528 GCA_037379765.1 Deltaproteobacteria bacterium | reverse complement strand
GCTAAAGTAAAGGTACGGAAAAATCTTTTCCTTAATGGAATCATGGAGGAGACCGATTTTCGGCGTGGAGAAGCAGGTTGCTTTTCAGTTCCTGCGATAGGAATTTCTCTCTTCACTATAATGCACTTCAGGCCAAAAACCAGAAATTCTTAAACGCTCGCTTGCCGTTTTTCCTTTTAATGCCCGCCTCCAGCGAAAGGTTTGCCGGGTCCGCTGCTGGTTGCAATCTTTTGCAAATCGGGTATAGATTCGCCATGGTTATCGACCTCGCCAAAAGCCGCTCCGCTGACGGTCCACGTTTTTGTTGTTTTATCATTCCCGCCCGCTAGGGCTTGGAAGTTTTTGCGGGACTATCATGATTCGCGAGCTCAAGATCGTCAATTTGGCCCTCATCGAGGAACTGCACATCAGCTTCCCCGCCGGGCTGGTCGTGTTGACCGGCGAGACCGGGGCCGGCAAATCGATCATCCTTCAGGCCATCCATCTTCTCTCAGGCGGCAAAGCCGCGGGGGACTGGATCCGAACCGGGGCCGAAAGTGCCAGCGTGGAAGCTCTCTTCGAGGTCAAAGATGAACATCACCATTTGGTGGATATTCTGCAGCAAGCCGGCATTGAAGAAGCGGATGGCCAGATCATCATCCGGCGGATGCTGACCCCCGGCAAAAGCCGCTTTTTCATCAACGGCTGCTTCGTAGCTGCCAGAACCGCAGCCCAAATCGCCGAGTACCTGCTGAGCGTCGCCAGCCAGCACGACCATCAGCAGCTGCTCCATCCCCGGTCGCATCTCGACTTTATCGATGCCATGGGCGGCCATGGTCCGGACCGCCGGCAGCTCGGTGCCACCTATGATGAGTGGCTGAAGCTGCGCGCCCTTTTCCAGGAGCTGCAGGAAGAGGAGCGGGACAAAGAGCAGCGCCGGGATTTCCTCTCTTTCCAGGTTCGAGAGATTGAGGAAGCCCGCCTCCAGCCCGGAGAAGATGAGCTCCTGACCCAGGAAAAAGAGCGGCTGAAGGGATCCGATTCCTTGAAACGCCTCGGCAGGGAAAGCTACCACCTGCTCAGCGGGACGGTGACGGAGAAACTCGCCCTGGTGCGTCGGAATCTGGAGCAGATGGCCGCCTTGGACCGGGGGATGACGGGGCTCGCCGAGGAGGTCTCTGGGCACGTCTTCGAGTTGGAAGACCGGCTGGCCCAGCTTCGGAATTATGTCGAAAACATCTCGGACGACCCTGCTGAGCTCGATCGAGTCACTGCCCGCATCGACTTGCTGCAGCGACTCAAGCGCAAGTACGGCCCGGAGCTGGCCGACGTGATCGCCCACGGTGAACAAGCCCGCTGTGAGCTCGAGGAAATGGACACCATGGATCAACGGCTGGCCGACTTGCAGGAAGAGCTGGCTGCCGTCGAACAGAATCTTCTGCAGCAGGCCCGGAAGCTGGCTGCCGGTCGCAGGCGGACGGCCGACCGGCTGGCGGCAAAAATCAGCCGCGAGATCAAATCCCTTTGCCTGCCCCAAGCGTGTTTCGAGATCCACTTCGACGGCCCTGAAGAGCCTGGTCTGGCAGATTTGACCCGTGCCGGCTGGGACCGGCCGAAGTTCATGTTTTCCGCCAATCTCGGGGAGCCGGTGAAGCCAATCGCCAAGATCGCCTCCGGCGGCGAGCTTTCCCGGCTGATGCTCGCCCTCAAGTGCGTTTTGGCCCAGCAAGATCTGGTGGAGACCGTGATTTTCGACGAAGTGGACGCCGGCATTAGCGGCAAGGCGGCCGAGGCGGTAGCCCGCAAGATCAGGGAACTCGCCGGCCATCACCAGGTTCTCTGCATCACTCACCTGCCGCAAATCGCTTCTTGTGCTGAGGAACACTTTCTGGTGGTGAAAAAGGTGGCCGATTCACGCACCCGGACCATCATTTCCCTCCTGCCCGAAGACGCCAAGGCAGCCGAGCTGGCCCGAATGCTGGACGGCGATTCGGCCACAAGGCAGACAATGGCCTATGCCAAAGAACTGCTGACAAGAAACCGCAACGGCGGTGCAGACCGACCCGGAAGCGAGTGAGCTTTCCCGAGGAACTTTCCCCAGGCCGCCTGGCCTTGCCACCTGCAAACTCTGCCGGTAGAATGATTTTCTCTTGAACGGTAACCCGCCCCAATGTCTTGCAATTGGATCTCCAGCAAATAAAACCATGAGTCAGATACCGTCAGCCATCGTCCTTTTCTCCGGCGGCCTGGACAGCATTCTCTCTTGCCGGCTTTTGATGGAGCAAGGGGTCCGTGTCCACGCGGTTAAATTCGTCACCCCTTTTTTCGACTACGGGCTCCTGACACGCCAAGAGCCTTACAAGCAGCAGGTGCGGGCAAAGTATGGGATCGAAGTCCATGTGCGGGATGCGAGCGACAAGTATCTGGTGCTGCTCCGAAATCCGCCGCACGGGTTCGGCAAGAATTTTAATCCGTGCGTGGACTGCAAGATCCTGCTGGTTTCAGAAGCTCGCCGGCTGCTCGAAGAATTCGGCGCCTCGTTCATCGCGACCGGCGAGGTTCTTGGCCAGCGGCCCATGTCGCAGCGCCAGGACACTCTGCGGATCATCGAGCGAGACAGCGGCTGCGAAGGACTGCTGGTGCGGCCGCTCTGCGCCAAACTGCTCAAGCCGACGAAACCGGAGTTGGAGGGTCTCATCGACCGCGAGCGGCTGCTCGCCTTTTCCGGACGGAGTCGCACCCCGCAAATGGAGCTCGCCGCCCGTTTCGGCATCAAAGAGTACCCCAGCCCCGCTGGAGGCTGCCTTCTCACCGACCCCATTCTCGCCGCCCGCATCAGACGCTTCTACGATGAGCAACCCCGCTTTACGCCGGCGGACATCCGCTTATTGCTGGTCGGCCGCTTATTCCGCCTGCCCCACGGCGGTCTGCTCGCCATGGGCCGCAAGGAACAGGAAAATGAGCGCCTAGAGCAACTGATTGGCTCGGAAGACTGGACGATCAAGGCCGCCGACCGGCCCGGGCCGACCGCGGTTCTGCGCTTCTCCGACCAGCCCGCCGACCTGCGGTGGGCCGCCGGCCTGGTGGCGCGCTACAGCAAGAAGAAGCCGGATGGCCCGGCCGAGGTGCCGGTGGCGGCGGAAAAAGGGGCCAGAACTGAAAAATTCTCCGCCCTCCCCCTTCCTGACGAAGAATTCCAGTTGTGGCGACGATGAGGCAACCTTGACGGTCCTGACATTCTGATCGAAAAACTCCGGCCTTAAAAAGACAGCGGCCCCTAAACTGGCCGGTAGACAAATCTTGACAGCCCAACGTAAAATTGCTATGAGCTTTGAACTGCAAAACAGCGGGCGCGTGCCACCACGCTTTAAAGGCGAGCGTATCGCCCGTTGCCTCCAGCCAGTTTTCGCCGGCGTAGCTCAGTGGTAGAGCAACTGATTCGTAATCAGTAGGTCGCGGGTTCGACTCCCATCGCCGGCTCCACATATAGGGGGTTCAGGCTTAGCTTGAACCCCCTTTTTATTCCCGACGACCCAGCTCTTTTTTCAT
>JARRJE010000289.1:0-4903 GCA_037379765.1 Deltaproteobacteria bacterium | reverse complement strand
CGCCGAACCGGTGAGCTGGCGGTCCGTTCTCAACTTGGTGGCCGGCGACAAAGGCGAGCAACTCTCCTCCGAGCTTCTGCTCGAGGCTCTCTCTTTTCTCGATACAGCTTACGGCGAACAGAAACGGCGGCTGGGTCCTCTGGCCATTCTTCATCCTATTCGGGCGGCGGCCTTGCTGGCTAGGGCCGAGGAGGAGCCGGCCACCATTGATCTACTCACCACCCTCTTTCATGACAAAAATGAGGACATCACCCCGGAGCGTTATGGACGGGATACCTGGGAAGGACTAGAGAAGCGCTACCGGGCCCTGGTCGGCCGCCGCGGCAGGGATGCCGCCCTCCTTGACGAGCGGCTTGCCGCCCTGACCCGGAACAATGAAGAGCCCTATCACCAATATCTGGGCCGACTCATCGGAGAAGCAGACCGCCTGCCTCCCCTGATCAAGATCAAGCTGGCCGACCGTCTGGACAACACCCTTGACCTGCGCATCGATCTTTCTGACGCCACCGGCACCCTGGACTGCTACCAGGTGATCTTCGAGGCTTTGTTCGTCGACAGCTACCGGGGAATCGAGGTGCACCAGCCCCACCCAGCGGGCCGTAAAATTAATGGGGCCATGCGTCTTTATCAGCTTTACAAGAATGCGGTTTTCCTCTCCCTGCTGCGTGATCAGCGGGCGGCGCTTGATGGTGCCGGCCGCCGTCTTTTCTCCTCTCTCGCCTTGGCGAGCATCGCCGAGGGACAGAGCACCATGCTTCATCTCTTCGCCTATCATTTGCGCGACCCCCGGGAGCAGCAGGATTTGCTCAAGAGTGTGATGAGCTATTCGGCAGCGGGCGGCCTTCAGCACATCAACATCGGCGAGGGACACCAGTTGGACGGCTTGTTCAAGCGGCGGGTCGACCGGGAAAGCAGGAGCGTGCGGCAGCAGAGCCTGGAGGAGCTTTACCGGGACAAGCGGTTGATGGGGGAGACAGCGGTTGCCTTTATCGTCATTTTCTCCAATTTCCTGAACGATCCGGAGTACACGATCAAAGGCATCTCTGCGGCAGGCCTTTTGCCGCAGGAGCTGGAAACGATCTAAACATGTTGCGCCACACCTTTATCCACGTTCCCGGCATTGGCCGGAAGACAGAGCAACGGTTGTGGGAGGCAGGGCTTCTCTCTTGGGACGACCTCGACGGGCCTTCTGCTGTCTGCCTGCCCGCGGGCAAACTCGAGCTGCTCCGCACCTCGTGTCGTCGGTTGGACGCCGAGGGGCTTGCAACACCACGCACTATGGCCGACCTTCTGCCCGCTTCTGAGCACTGGCGGCTTTTTCCTCGTTTCCGTCATGCCACCGCTTATCTCGATATTGAAACCACCGGCGCCGGAGCCTGGGCCGAGGAGATCACCGCCATTTCCCTATGGGACGGCACCTCGCTTTCCTGCTTTGTCCAGGGCGATAATCTGGAGGAGTTCGCTGCCACCATCAGCCGCTACGAGGTCCTCGTCACTTACAACGGCAAATGCTTTGACCTTCCGGTCATCGAACGCCAGTTCGGCATTCGGCTGAACCAGGTCCATCTCGACCTGCGATTTGTGCTTGCCCGGCTTGGGTACAAGGGGGGGCTTAAAGGGTGCGAAAAACGGTTCGGTCTGGATCGAGGTGAGCTCGACGGGGTAGATGGCTATTTTGCGGTCCTCCTCTGGGAGGAATACCAGCGTTGGGGCGATCCACGGGCCTTGGAGACACTCCTTGCCTACAATGTAGAAGATACGGTCAACTTGGAGACCCTCATGGTCCATGCCTTCAATCTGAATGTGGCAACCACCCCTTTTGCCAACCGCTATCAGCTGCCCCTGCCCATCCGGCCGGTGCTCCCCTATCGCCCCGATTCCTCTTTGGTAGTTCGGCTCAAGGCGTTGCTGCAAAACTGACGGCGCTCCAAAAATGTTGGTCTTTGGTGCAAAAGGGGTTTTCACGAATTGCTCAATAAAACCTCCTGCCTTTCGCGACATCGCCAACCGAACTTTTATGCAAAGCTGTCTTGAGAGTAGAGGCTTTTTGCGAAGTCTTAAGCGGGAAGTTGAAGAAAAAGCAGGACTTAGTTGCCTTGGCGGGAGGCGGAGAAGCGGCTCATGTAGTCGGAGGCTACCCTCTGGGGGTCGAGACCGAGGTGCTTAGCATAATTGGCGACGTAGCCCCTGGTGTAAACGTAGACAGGAAGGGCTGCAAAGTTTTCTTCTTCAATGTTTTCCAGGTACTGGGTTTGGATGTGGGTGGCCAGGGCTAGATCCTGGATGCCGATGTCGAGTTGCTCCCGAATCTGGCGAAGGATGGGCCCGGTGAAACCGCCATCGCTATCGACCTCTGGCGACTGCCGTCTTTCCCGTCTCGGGGCGGCGGGTCGCCGCTGCTCGGTTGCGGCGGCAAGTCGCTGGTAAGCCTCCTCGATTTGCTCGACCAGCCTTTCCTTGGCATCGGGGGAGAGTTCATCCTCCAAGGGAATGGTGACGATGGACTCGGAGGAGTAGAGATTCTTCAGGAAAAGATAAGACTTGCGGATGTCGGCCGGGGAGGCGTCGACCCTCAGTTCCAGAATTTCATAGTATTCGCGGCTGTCGTCCCCGTTCATGTCCTAAACGCTGACCTGTTTATTCTCCAGGATGTTGTCCGCCACTCGTTCAATCTCCCGGGCGCACCGGGAAGCGGGGTAGGCCTTCATGAAAGGATGGCGGTGATTGATGCAGCGGGAGACGATATCATCGTGCTCAATGTATCCGACGTAATTGGATCTCAGGCTGTAATACTTTTTGCAGACGCTTCTGATTGAATTGCCGATCACGATATCCTTATTGTGCCGGACCTGATTAAGAACAATCTGGATGGTAAAGGTCTCAAGCTGATTATTGATAATCTGTTCCAGCCGTTTTGACAACCCCCCGAGATGGGTCAAAAATTCAGTGAAGTTCTGAATGTTGTGTCGCCGACGGTCAAACCAGGCCTTGCGGAGTATTTCTTTGAGCCCGTGCTCGGTGCAGGCGAGGGCGATTTTTCGGAAGAAGGTGTTTTTGAGGAAGAAGTAGAGATTCTCAATAGCGGTGATCTCCGGCACCGTTACCACGATGAGCTTGTCGGCGAGAAGAAAGGTGTCAATCGTATTAAAATGGGTTCCGGCGCCCAGGTCGATGAGGATGAAATCGGCGTTTATTTTCTTGATATGATTAAAGAATTTTATTTTCTGGGTATACTTGATGTGATCGGGGTCAAGCGAACCGATAGCGCCGGTAAGCAGACCGAGATTATCGATGCCGGAGGGAACGACCAGTTCGGCCAGCGGTACTTTCTTATCAAAGAATTCAGTAAGGGAAGCCTTGGGCCGGCCGATCCCGAGCAGGCTGTGGAGGTTGGCGCCACCCAAGTCGGCATCCACCAGGACTACCCTTTTTCCCCGGCCAGCTAGACAGGTACCAAGTGAACTGATGATGAAGCTTTTGCCGATCCCCCCTTTGATTGGGGAATTATTTTTCAAAATTATTTCTTAGATTTGGTAAAAAATGTAGGATTCAACCTGGTTAGAGTTGAATTTTTTCTGCGTTATTTCAGGATATTATTTCTCTTTATATCTATCTGATCGCTCCCTCCAGATTGGCGCCGATGACTCCGTCCAGGATGGCGCCCTTGAGATTGGCCCGGTAGAGGTTGGCGCCGGTGAGATCAGCCCGACTGAGGTCAGCACCCTGCAGGTCGGCGCCACCCAGGTCGGCTCCGACGAGGTCGGTTCCAATTAGCCTTGCGCCTCGCAGGTTGGCCCGGCGCAGGTTGGCTTTGCCGAGCTTGGCCCTGGAAAGATCCGCCCCGGCCAGATTGGCCCGGATCAGGTCGGCGTCAGGCAACTCGATCCCGGCGAGATCGCAGCCGGGGCAACTCTTGGCCATCTGCCGGTTGATGAAGCGAAGGTCCTCCCGGGCATGGGCGTCCAGGCCGGCAGGAGGAATTGTGGCGGGAGCCGGACCTGCCGTCTTCGCCTGCTTCGGGGCAGCCGCTGGGGGGACTTCCTCGATAATCGGCTTATGTCGTTGTTTTCTGGCGGTTTTTATCGTAGGCGATTCCGAGGTGCCTTCGGACACTGTGAAGGTACCCACCAGGGTGCCATTGCTGGAGAATTGGCGATATTTCTGCCCCACCCGATACACGGTATAGCAGCGGATGTCGCCATGTTTCCATTTGCTGAATTTGAAGCAGAGTTTATCGTCCTTGGCGGTCCATCGGCCCTGATCCTTCTGCCCCTCGTAATTGACCGACCGAAAGGAGCCATCCGCGAGCAACTCGAAATCGGCCAGCTCTCCATATTGATCCATGTGGATGGTATTGCCCTTCAGCCGCTCTTTGAGTTGGGCATTGTCCAGCTTGGTGCCTCCTTCCTTGATGGCCTGCTGCACGCCTTTGGCGGCGCAACCGGCCAGCAGAACGACCAGTCCGCAGCCGATGATGAGCCGTTTGTTGGCAAGGCCCGCTCTTTTCATCTGTTTTCCTTCTGAATCAAAAACCTGTTCCCGGCAAGGCTGGGTTACCGCCCTTCCAGATAAGGGCAAGGCCGGCTATATGGAAATTCCCGGCACTGGCGGGGCCGGGCTGGATAAATGGTGCAGCTTGCGGCAAAACGGGTCGCATCACGGAAAATGCAGGAACCGTCTTCCCTTACTTTGAAGCTGTGTCGGTTTTCCATGAATCGTCGTCGGAGATCACCTTCCTTCACGCCGAGATGGCGGGCCAGGCGGTAGATGTCTTCGGCATCGACGAGGAGGACCGCTCCTGGTTGTCGGATGCAGCAGTATCCCGGGCACGCAGTGCACTCTTTCATTTCCGTTGGCCACTCTACCACCGGGCGTTACGGTTTGAAAGGAAAAGTCAAGCGAT
>JARRJE010000288.1:0-3532 GCA_037379765.1 Deltaproteobacteria bacterium | reverse complement strand
GCTGTTCAGGGCGACCCGGCCATCGGTAATGGTGAACCTGCCGTCGACCCGATCGAAGTCCACCTCCTTCAGCTCTTCCAGCCCGACAAAGGTGGCGAATTTCTGCACCACCGGAGTATTGGCCAGGTGGCCGTTGGCAATGGCCACCGTCCCCTTGCCCTGGAGATTGCGTTTGGCCGCGTCGGGCAGCGTTCCGCGCCCGCTGGCCTCGAGATCGAGATCGACGGCGCCGGTCACCATGCCGTCGAACTTGGGCAGAAAAGCGTGCAGGAACGGTTGGGCCTGGATGCCCTTGAGATTGAGCCGGCCCTGGTAAGTGAGAGGCGTTTTGCCAAGATCGAGACGGGCCGTATCGGCAAAATGCCCTTCTGCCAGGTCGCCATCCAGGCGGGTCACGGTGAGGACATTTTTCTCCAGGCGATAGGCCATGTTGAAATTCCGGACCGCAAGCACCTTGTACAGGGTCTCGCCGATGTGCACCTGACCCTCTGCGGTCACCGGCAGGTCGAAGGGGCCAGGCTCTTTGGCCGGCTCGGCTGCCTGGCGGGGTGCGGCCGGTTTGGCCGTGGTCCCGGCAGCAAGCAGGGGATCGAGCAGAAAGCGCTTCGCGGTCAGGGTGTGGTGGACCACAATGGGTTTGCCGAACAGATTGTCCGCCCTCAATTCAAGCTGCGCCTGGTTGGTGCCGTCTCCGAGCATCAGGTCGTGCGCAAGCAGGCGGTTCCCGGTCAGCTCCAGGCGGCCCATCAGCGAGGGGCGCAGCCCGCCCGCCGTGATCTGAACGTTCTCCAGCTTGAGCCAGGCGCCGGCAAGCAGGGTATCGGTCTTGGCAAGGGGGCCGGTGAGCCGGGCTTCAGCCGCGATTTTGCCGGCCGGATCAAGAGCAGCCAGGCCGCGCACCAGTCCCGCCGGTGCCGCCGCGATGGCCTGCTTGAGGGCCAACGCCGGCAAACGCACCGTGAGATCGGCGGTCGGGCCGGTGGTGAGCTTCTCGAGGTTCCCGGAGGCCTCCACCACAATGCCGTTGTAATCGGCCTTGAAGGCCTTGACGGCGAGCCGGTCGGCCTCCTTGGAAAACTTCAAGTCGTGCTCAATGGTCAGGCGCCCTTTTTGGATAGGGGCCTCCTTTTGGGCATCGAGCACGAGCCCCAGGTTCGTCAGGCTCACCTTGCCGCTCGTGGCCAGCTCCTTGGAACCGCCCTCGACCTGGAGGTCGAGGCCGAGGATGAGGGATTGGAGCCGGCCGGGAATGGCTTTTTTGAAATAGGGGGCAAACGCGGTGACATCCAGGTTCGCGAGACTAATGGCAGCACTGCCGCTCCCCGCAGCCGGATCAATCCGGCCCTTGATCTTGAGGGGTGCCTGGTTGAGCAGGCCGCTGAACTCGAAGGGAAAGCTCCGGTTCAGGGAAATATCGGTTGCGGTTGTCTCGAGCTGGCCGAGCTCGTACTGCACGGGGGTATCCCCGTCTGCCGCATGGTCAACGAAGAGCAGTTTACCGCTATGGATGCCCACCTCGGAAATCAACATATCAAGGGGCGGCACTTTGGCCGGCGCCTTTTCCACGGGTTCGGCCGCGTCGTCCCGGCTACCGGCCAGGTCGCTGAAATTAAAGGAGCCGTCCGCAAGACGCACCACGCGAATGCTGGGTTCCTGGAGGCTCACCTCGTCGACCACCACCTTGAGCCGGAGCAGAGGCCAGAATTGATAGCGCAGCACCGCCTTCTTGGCGGCCACAAACACCTCGTTCCCCTCTTTTTCCCGCACCACCAGGTCTTTCAGAGAAATACCGGAAAAGAGCCCGACCTGGATGTCGCCAAGCTCCACAGGGCGGTGCAGGGCTTTTTCGGCCATGGGCAGGACCGTACCCCGGACCCGTTCAGGGGTGATGAGGATCTTGGCCGCCACCATCAAGGCCGCGATCAGCACGACCGCAACGGTCCCGGCAATGGCACCGATCTTGAGAACCCTCTTCATCTCATCAGACCTCCACGTAATGAGTCATAGGGGTAAGGCTCCATGTGTCCCGCATGCTCCGTTCTCTAAGCGTTTACGGATAAATGGATCAGCTCGGCAATGCGTGCGGAGTATAACCGATCGGGGTATGCCTGAGCCAGATTTCGGGGCGGCTTTCTCCGGCCAGGCCGAAAGCGCAGAGCAGTTTCTCAACGCGCATAATGGTTCCTCCTGTGGTTAAGAATTGACGGCCTTGCGAAAAATGATGGCTTCAGGAGTGCAAAAAATGGGCCTCCACCTGAAATCCTGGTTGTAGCGACCCGCGCCGATGGCCCTTGAATCTTTGGCGGTCGTCCGTCATTTGCACGCGCCCATGGCCTTTCCCTGATTCGCCGGCCAGCTCTTATCATCGGTGCAACAACATCCAATCGCGGGGTTATCATGATCTCAATCTTGATAACCAACCCCAAAAAAACGCAAAACCCCATTTTCTCGTCATTCCGGCGAAGGCCTGGCAAAAGCGATTGCGCGTTTGCCGGTGACGACTTCTGTGAGCCTGCCAATCTTTATCCAAGACAAATTGCTAAAAAAAGATCACTACCGGATGAAAATTTTTAACCGGTTCGAGGAAGGGGCATCGGGTAAGGCAGGACGCCATGACGTTTGACGAGAGAGTGGATCATTTTCCCCATGACGCCTCCTTGAAAATCTTCCGAGGTCGTCGCACGGATATCGCTTGTCTCGGCTGCGGTTCCGCCGGCCGTGAAGTGAGCGAGGGGTGGAGGCTCATTTTTTTCCGGGAATCCGGAGGCCGAAATGGCCTACAATGATTCTATGCACCACCTTTATCAATCCATCCAAGGAGGACCAGGATCATGATTACACTCCCCGATCTCCCCTATCCCCACAATGCACTCGAACCCCACATCAGCGCAAAAACCCTGGAGTTCCACCACGGCAAGCACCACAAGGCCTATGTCGACAAGGCCAACAAGCTTCTTGAAAAAACCGGCCTGGAAGGAAAGAGCCTTGAAGAGATCATCCGCAAAACGGCCGGTGATCCCGCCCGGGCAGGCATCTTCAACAACGTGGCCCAGGTCTGGAACCACACCTTCTACTGGCATTGCATGAAGGCGGGGGGCGGCGGCAGGCCGACGGGTGTCCTTGACCAGAAGATTGAAAGCTCCTTCGGCAGCTTCGAGAAGTTCGTGGAGGAATTCAAGAACGCCGGTGCCATCCAGTTCGGCAGCGGCTGGGCCTGGCTGGTGGAAAGCGGCGGCCGGCTGGAAGTCATGAAAACCCCCAACGCCGAGAATCCCCTGCAACATGGCAAGAAACCCTGCTGACCGTTGACGTGTGGGAGCACGCCTACTACCTCGACTATCAGAACCGCCGCCCCGACTACCTGGCGACCTTTATCGACAAGCTGATCAACTGGGAGTTCGTCAGTAAGAACCTGGCGGAAGCAAGAGAGAAGGCCGCAGCCATGGCGTAACGATCCGCGGGTCAAGATACCTGCGAGCCGAAATTACTTCAGTCCTGTAAGCCTTTCCAGAGGTGCCGCAGACGTCCGCGA
>JARRJE010000287.1:0-3534 GCA_037379765.1 Deltaproteobacteria bacterium | reverse complement strand
CCAGCGGATCAGCCAGCTGGTCACCGATTTTCCCCAGATCGCGGAGCTCGACATCAATCCCTTCCTGGTGGGCGAGACCGGCAGCGGGCCGTATGTCGCCGACGCCCGTCTCACCCTGGAAAAGTGACCACAGGTACCGCATCTGCTTTGTCAGCGGCCTGTTCGCGTACACCAGTACAGCCTCACAGGCCGCTTTGTCGGCACTGCTGCCGACGGCCCACTCTTCGTTGCCTTTTTCACGTAAGGGGACTTGAAAGTTCGCTCTTTCTTTCACGCAGAACGGAATTTTCGCGCATCTACGGCACTGCTGAGCCTTGACCGGTCGTGGATGAGGCCAAGATTTCTCATCTGCAGGTGAATGGCTGCATCGCATGAAATGGTTTTCCGGTGGTCGTGGCTGCCCGGCCGCGCGGCGGAACCTTGCCGCGGGCATCTCCTTCGTCCGGCCCACGTTAGTCCGAAACCAGCGCGGTGACAACCGAAAAAACTTTCAGCCTACGAACGTTTCAGACGGAGTCCGAGGCTCGGATCGGTTTTGCATAGAAAACCCATTGGCACGCAGCCGAGCACCGCAGAAGCTGCCGAAAAAGGAGTTTGCACTGTCTGAGCCCCCGTAAGGGACGAGTTTGTAAACTCCCGGCAGCTGCGAGGACGCGCAGGGGACCCGCTGCAGGCGGGCAAGAGGCACGGGCGCCCTTTCTTTTACGTTCCTTTTCTTTGGGCGAGCAAAGAAAAGAAACACCACGGCATCGGGCTATTTAAAGGAGGTTGGGAATGAAACGGAGGAATTGATCGAGGAGGAATTATCGGCCTGTGTGCCCAAACCCGCCGTCCTGTCTGCAAGTGGAGTCGAGCTCGGTGCAGACGGTGACGGCCGCCCGGCTGACCGGGGCCAGCACGAGCTGGGCGATACGATCGCCCCGGTGGATGGTGTAAGGCTTGCGGCCCAGGTTGATGAGGCCGATCCGCACCTCACCCCGGTAATCCGCATCGATGGTGCCGGGGGCGTTGACCACGGTGACCCCGTGCTTCACGGCCATCCCGCTCCGGGGCCGCACCTGCAGCTCGTAGCCGGGGGGAAAGGCCACCGCGAAACCGGTGGGCAGCAGCCGGATCTCGCCGGGGTCGAGTACAACCGGCTCGGCCACCGCTGCCGCCACGTCCATGCCGGCGGCCAGCTCCGAGTGGTAGGCAGGCAGAGGAAGATCTGAGCACTCCTCGGGGGCGAGCCAGCAGAGCCGGAGGGCCACCTCCGGCGGACGGGAGGAAGGGACGGTCATCAGAAGAGACTCCAGTCCACCTCATCGGCCCCCAGGGGCCCAAGGGCGGCCATGGTGAGGTCGCGGCCGGCGAAGAGCCGGTCGGCCAGCTCGGCGATCTCGGGGACGCTCACCTGCGCCAGGGCGGCGGCCGCCTCGGCGAGCGGGATTTCCCTGCCGAAGCATAGCTCGTTGCGGGCCAGGCGGGTCATGCGCGCCTCCATATTGTCGGCGGCGAGATACAGGCTGCTCGTGGCGTATTCCTTGGCATTGGCCAGCTCGTCCTCCCCTACCGGCTCTTCGGTCAGCCGGCGCAGCTCTTGGTGGATGACCCCGATCACCTCGTTCACCACCCTCCGATCGACGCCGAGGGAAACGGCCAGGCTGCCGCCGTCTTCGTAGAAGGCGAGATCGGAGCCCACCGAATAAGCCAGCCCCCGGCTCTCCCGGATCTCCTGGAACAGGCGGGAGCTCATGTTGCCCCCGAGAATGAGGTTGAGCAGGAGCAGACTGAAGCGCTCCGGCGCATCGCAGGGCAGTGCGTAGGTGCCCAGCACCAGGTGGACCTGCTCCAGGTCCCGGGAATGGACCTGACGGTCCGGCGGCTGGGGGATGGGCGCCACCCGGCCCGGTGCTTCCGGCCCCGGAGCCAGATCGGTCAGGGCGGTCTCCCACAGGCGGCAGAAAGAGTCGTGCTCGATGTTGCCGGCAGCAACGATCAGAATGCGCCCGGGGACATAAAACCGTCGGACGTAGTCGGCAAGCCGGGTGCTATCCATGGCATGCACCACTTCGCGGGAGCCGAGCACGGTGTTGCCCAGGGGGTGCCGGCCCCAGAGCTGGGCGGCGAACAGGTCCTGAACCTGGTCGTCCGGAGTGTCCTCCACCATGCAGAACTCCTGGAGGATCACCTGCCGCTCCCGCTCAACTTCCGCCTGCGCGTAAAGGGAATGGAGAAGAAGATCGGCGTAGAGGGTGATGAGCCGGGGCAGGTGGCTGTCGAGGACCGAAGCGTAGTAGCAGGTAGCTTCCTGAGTGGTGAAGGCATTGGCCAGGCCGCCCAGGCCGTCCAGCTCCACGGCGATCTGCCGGGCGGAGCGGCCGGGGGTGCCCTTGAAGAACATGTGCTCCACGAAATGGGCGGTCCCGTTGTTCAAATCGTGCTCGTCCCGGGAGCCCACCTCCACCCAGATCCCTACGGAGACGGTGCGGGTGTGGGGAATGCGCTCGCTCACCACCCGCACCCCGTTGACAAGAACCGATTTACGGTACATGAATTCTAGAGCCGTTCTCGAGGTTTATTGGGAAATCCCTGGGATCCTGGAAGTGGAATGGCAGGGGGTCACAGGTGCTGCAGATTTGCGCAAGCGCGACCGCCCGCTATAGCCAGGCTATGCGGGCGGGAGCGATCGCGCGAAGATGCGGTGCCTGTGGCCGCCTACCTAAGAGGTGACTTCGTCCAGGGCCGCCTTCCGACTCAACCGGATCTTGCCCTGGTGGTCGATGTTGAGGACCTTCACCATGATCTCCTCGCCCTCCTTCACCACGTCGGTGACCTTCTCGACCCGTCGCCTATCGAGCTCGGAGATGTGGACCAGGCCGTCCACCCCGGGAAGGATCTCGACAAAGGCGCCGAAATCCATGATTTTGCGCACCAGCCCTTTGTAGATCTTGCCCACCTCGGCCTCCTCGGTGAGCTCCTTGATCCGCTCCACCACGGCGGCCGCCACCTGGGCGTTGGGCGAGAAGACCTCCACCTTGCCGGAGTCCTCCACGTCGATCTTGACCCCGAACTCGGCGGTGAGGCCCTTGATGACCTTGCCCCCCGGGCCGATCAGGTCCTTGATCCGATCGGGATTGATCATGATTTCGAAAATCTTGGGGGCGAACTCGGAGAGCTCCTTGCGGGACTCGGCGATGGTCTTTTCCATCTCTTTGAGGATGTGGAGCCGGCCCGCTCGGGCCTGGGCCAGGGCTCGGGACATGATCTCTTTCGACACCCCCTCGATCTTGATGTCCATCTGGAGGGCGGTGACCCCCTCCTCGGTGCCGGTCACCTTGAAGTCCATGTCGCCGAGATGGTCCTCGTCGCCGAGGATGTCGGAAAGGACCACGATCTCCTCGCCGTCCTTGATGAGGCCCATGGCCACCCCGGCCACCGCCTTTTTCAGCGGCACGCCCGCGTCCATGAGGGCCAGGCTGCCGCCGCACACCGTGGCCATGGAGGAGGAGCCGTTCGACTCGAGCACCTCGGAGACCACCCGGATGGTGTAAG
>JARRJE010000286.1:0-3537 GCA_037379765.1 Deltaproteobacteria bacterium | reverse complement strand
TCTCCGAGATAGCCATCACCATGGCGCCCTTGGCAGTGGTATTTAGAGGATCGCCAGCAACCCGCACCTCGGAGATCTCGACAGGCAGCTTCGCACTCCTGAGCTCTTTTTCGAAGATTTCCCGAACACCCCGAGGCATGACCGTGCCGCCGCTCAACACCAGAGGAATCGGTTGACTGATGTTGGGAACCTTGTCGGAGGTCTGCAGCACTTCCTGCAGGTTGTGGATCATGGCCTGGATCAGGTCGTTATAATAAATGTGCAGCGCCGTTTCCACCCGGTTGCGAGGAGAAATGGACAGGTTCAGCTCGTTTTCTTTGATGGTTTTGATCTTGGTGGCCGGCTCTCCGACGGAGCCACCGACCATGGAGTCGATGAAATCCCCGCCCTTTTGCAGGCTGTAAGTGATGACGGGCACAGAGAGGTAGGAGAGGCAGACATTGCACATGCCGCCACCCATGCTGATGCCGATGCCGGTGAAGTTATCGTTGGCCAGCTCGGACATGACCACCGCCAGCCCCTCGTTGATGCCGATAGGCTTATAACCCAGGCTGGTGAGATGCATCTTGAGAATCGACTCGTGGTAGATCACCGACTGGTCGCCGCCGCGAGGTTCGCCCGGCATGCTGAAACAAATGACCTCGCCGCTTTTCTTCGCTTTCTTGATGAGAGTATCGATGATCGCCTGCAGCACGGTGATGCTCTCGTCCTCCCGGGCGCTCAGCAAACCCTTTTCCATGGTCCGACGGGTATCTGTGTTGAACATATTGGCGAAGTTTTCCGCCGAATTGCCCAAGATGTAAAATTGATTATTCTTTTCAAAGAAGTTGACGTTGTTTTCCTCGAGAATCTTCTTGGTGAACTGTGAATGGGGAATGGTGAAGAAAGCGTTGAGCTGCTTCACCGTATTGATGCTCTTGCCCCGGTTCCGGGCCATGACGACATTGCTGGTCCCGATGTCCAAGCCAACCGGACCATTGGGCTGCTCGGCATCTTCGCCGACCTCCTTTTCCCGGGAAACTACTTTTTTCTGCGATGCCTCGATGGCTGTTTCAATGTTTTCCAGGTCATCGGTCATGCCCTTCCTCCCTTTTTTGCCTCGTTCGCTCATCAAATCGCTCCCAGGTTCCGGTGCGACCGGCGGTCAGCCGGTGATTAGAACTTTTTCTCTCCCTGCATATCGGCAGAAAAATGGTTATTATGAATTTTTCTGGGAACAAACGAAGAATGATGAATGGGGGATCAGGAGGCTCGGAGATCCTCCATTCCCCAATCAATGTCACTGCAGTACCTTTGCGGGACGTAGCCGATCCGTATTTACAATCTTTATCAGATCGGCTCATGACGAGGGCCTCAATCTTACCTAAATGGAGAAAATGAGCAACAAAATTCATTTCCCGGCTACGCTGCCGATATCCAATCAGAAAGAAAAGATCGTCCAAGCGCTCCGGGAGCACGCGGTCATCATCGTGGCCGGCGACACCGGCTCGGGCAAGACTACCCAGCTGCCCAAGATGTGCCTGGCGGCAGGACTGGGGCACAAGAGACTTATCGGTTGCACTCAGCCCCGACGGCTGGCAGCCACTTCGGTTGCCGCCCGGGTGCGTGAGGAGTTGGGTCCGGACGGCGCCGGGCTGGTGGGCTACAAGATCCGCTTCGAGGACCGCACCGGCCGCAACACCCGTATAAAATTCATGACCGACGGCATCCTCCTGGCCGAGGCCCAACGGGACCCCCTCATGCGGGCCTATGAGGTGGTCATCGTCGACGAGGCCCATGAGCGCAGCCTCAACATAGATTTCCTGCTCGGAATCCTCGAGCGGCTCCTGGCCCGCCGAGATGACCTCAAGGTAATCGTCACCTCGGCCACCATCGATACCGAAAAATTCTCGCGCCATTTCGGCGACGCCCCCGTGATCGAGGTCTCCGGCCGCACCTATCCGGTGGAGGTACGGTACCGCTCCCATGAAGAGGAAGACGGAGGGGAAGAGATTTCCTTCGTGGACCGGGCCGTCGAAGCGGTGATCGAGCTGCGCCAACGGGAGCGGCCCGGCGACGTGTTGGTGTTCATGCCCACCGAGCGGGACATCCGTGAAACTGCCGACAGCCTGGCCGAGGCCTGGAAGGTGGGGGACCGGGGGGCCTGGAGCCGGGAACCGATCATCCTGCCCCTGTTCGGCCGCCTGTCCGGTCCGGATCAGAACCGGATCTTTGCCCCCCATTCCGGCCAGAAGATCGTCATCGCCACCAATGTGGCCGAAACCTCGGTCACGGTTCCGGGCATCCACTACGTAGTGGACACCGGTCTCGCTCGGATCTCCTCTTACAACGTACGGGCTCGAACCACTAAAATGCCGGTGGTGTCGGTTTCCCGCGCCAGCGCCGACCAGCGCCGCGGCCGCTGCGGCCGGGTCGGCCCGGGAGTCTGTCTCCGCCTCTTTTCCGAAGAAGATTACCAGGGACGGCCGGAATTCACCCTCCCCGAGATCCTGCGCTCCAACCTGGCTGAGGTCATCCTCCGGATGGTCTCTCTGCATCTGGGTGATCCGGCCGATTTTCCCTTTGTCGATCCCCCCTCGCCGCGGGCGATCCGCGACGGTTACAACCTTTTGGGGGAACTCGGCGCCATCGGGGCCGACAACCGGCTCACCAATCGGGGCCGAATTATGGCCAGGCTGCCCCTGGATCCCCGCATCTCCCGGATGATCCTCGAGGCCCGGGACCGGAACTGCCTCACGGAGGTGACGGTGATCGCTGCGGCACTCAGCATCCAGGACCCCCGGGTACGCCCCGCCGACAAAGAGGCGGAGGCAGATGAAGCCCATGCCCGCTTTCAGGAGGAGTCTTCGGACTTTCTCTCGTTTCTCAACATCTGGGAAACCTTTCGCCGCACTGTGGAGCAGGTGAAGAGCCGTTCCCGCCTACGCAAGTTCTGCAAGGGCCATTATCTGGCCTACCAGCGGCTCCGGGAGTGGCTCGACGTCCATGAGCAGATCTGGACCATCCTGGAAGAAGAAAACGGCCCGAGGGCCAGAAAGAGCCGACAGCAGCCCTTTCTGGCCAATTCACTGCCGGCCCCTCACGAGGCGATCCATCAGGCCGTGCTGAGCGGCAATCTCCGCCATATCGGCTGCAAAAAGGCGAAAAATATTTACCAGGGCGCGGGCGGCAAGGAACTGGTGATCTTTCCCGGCTCCGGGCTTTACAACCGCGCCGGCCAATGGATCATGGCCGCGGAGCTGGTGGAAACCTCCAACCTTTACGCCCGGACCGTGGCCGGCATCAAACCCCAATGGCTGGAGCCGCTGGCCGGCGACCTGTGCCGCTCCACTTACTCTTCGCCCCACTGGGAAAAAAGACGGGGGCAGGTGGTGGCTCTGGAAAAAGTCACCTTGTTCGGGCTGATCATCGCCGCCAACCGTCGTGTTAATTTCGGCCGAATCTCCCCGGCAGAGGCCCGACAGATCTTCATCCAGTCAGCTCTTATCGAAGGAGAGATCAAAGGCAGCTACCGGTTTCTCGAGCGCAACCGGGAGC
>JARRJE010000285.1:0-3548 GCA_037379765.1 Deltaproteobacteria bacterium | reverse complement strand
ATTCACCGGTGCCAACCATGACAAGACCGGCCTTATTGAAGCGGCTGACCAGGGAACCATTCTGCTGGATGAGATTGGCGACCTTCCGCTCAGTCTGCAAGTCAATCTTCTCCGATTCTTGCAGGAAGGCACCATCGATAAGGTCGGCGATACTGTGCCAGTGCACGTCGATGTGCGGGTTGTCGCTGCGACCAATGTCGACTTGATCCAAGCTGTGCGGCAAGGGCACTTTCGAGAGGATCTTTTCTACCGATTGCAGGTCTTGCATCTGCCGCTCCCCTCCCTTCGAGAACGATTGGGCGACATAGAGCTCCTAGCTGAGTTCTTCCTGAAGAAATTTTCATTGGAGCAGGGCTGTTTTCCTAAAAAATTCAGCAAATCGGCCCTACTTCTTCTTCGTACCCATCACTGGCCGGGCAACATCCGGGAATTGATCAACCGAATCCGACGGGCCGTTATTATGTCGGATGGCCGGCAGGTAAAGCCTGCCGATCTGGAGTTGGAACGCCGGAACGGTGAAAGGAGCATCCAGACGCTAGCCCAAGTCCGGGCGGAGGCCGAAAAACAAGCCATTCGAAAAAGCTTGGGTTATAGCCGGAACAATGTTTCCGAAGCGGCCCGGCAACTAGGAATATCGCGCATCTACCTGTATCAATTGATGCAAAAACATGGTTTGGTTGCGAAAGAAACCAGTTCCCAAAAGGGAATTTGAATTTTTTCTTTGAGATTTGAGGAAAACGTATGATTTCTAATACCGTTAAAACAAGTTTCAGTTTTTGCTCCGTTTTTTGCATCGCAACAATGATTTTTTGTGCCTCGATTGCAACTGCACAGGAAATTCCGAAAGAACCCGTCGGCCAAAAACCCCCACCAGAGAAAAAAACCCAGGAAGTTGTCACCTTATTGGAGCAAAGAGGCGCGTTGATAAATAAGGGCGGTTTCGTGATCGAGCCCTCTTTCGATTACATCCATTCTTCGGCGACCAGAGTCGCCATTGAAGGATTTACCATTATTCCAGCCGTAGCTATCGGCCTGATTGATGTGAGCGAACTGCAACGCGACACCCTAATCGGTGCCATGGCCTTCCGATACGGTCTGACCAACTGGCTGGAAATCGGAACCAGGATACCTTACGTCTACCGGAGCGAGAATGTGAGGGAGCGGGCAGTCAATACCGGCAGCTCCATCGACGTCATCCAGGGGTCGGAAGGTAACCATCTGGGCGACATTGAATTTGGCATCCATTACCAGTTCAACCTCACCGGCTCTCCCGTCTTTATCGGCAATATTCGCGCCAAAAGCCGCACCGGCACTGATCCCTTTGAAGTGGACCGTAAGCTTCTCCTCTCCGAGGACGGGACGCCCATCGGCGAAATTTTTACGGAACAACCCACCGGCTCAGGCTTCTGGGGTATTCAGCCCAGCATCACCATGATCTACCCTTCCGATCCGTTGGTGCTCTATGCAAACGTGAGCTACCTTTGGAATATCAAAAGAAACGTTGGCGGTACTTTCGGGGAGGTGGATCCGGGTGACATCGTGGGAGTGAGCTTCGGCTTTGCCTTTTCGTCAACGACCGGACTTCTTTCAGCATCGGCTATGATCACAACGTCGTTTTCAAATCGGAAATCGAAAACGACACGGGGTTGGAGCCCGTCTTTTCCCAGATCCAGGTAGGCAGCTTGCTCCTCGGCGTCGCCCAGAAACTGAGCAAAAGAGTCACCTTCAATCTGTCATTGGCGGTCGGAGCCACCAAGTCCGCCCCGGACGTGCAACTCTCCTTCCGGTTTCCGATGACGTTCTTCTAAGCCCGCCAGCAAAAAAGGCGGCAGACAGGCTCCGGATATCCGGAGTCCGACTGCCGCCGCTTGTTCGTTGAGGTTTCCTTTCCTTTTTTCAGTGCAAGTCAAACAGCTGGGCATTGATCCTGGAAATCATCCCCTCATGGAGCTGGAAGGGGTACTTGGTGATTTCAATATTGAGGATTTGGGTGTGCTGGATAAGTTTATCGTTCAAAGTATTCTGAATGAACGTCTGAACTGCCTCCAGGTTTTGCAGGGATTCCGGAGAAATGTAGTTGTTGGGTCCGGACTGAATGACCGTGGATAGATGGTCGGAGGAGACAACCGTTTCAACCGGAGCCGAATCGGTCGAATCGGACAGGAGATGGCCGCTTGCAACAGAAGAAATGTCCGCGTCGGTATCAACCGTCAGCGAAGAAACATCCTGAGTGGAAACAGGCACTTCTGACAGAGAAGCAGACTCCTGGTTCTGGTCGGCCACTGTGGGGGAGACACTTGGGCTTGCGTCGTCCGCGAACGTGAGAGTGGGTACTTGCAGCTCCGGCATCTCGATAACTGTGGTCGCCTGCAAGACTCCATCGATTTTCACAAGATTCTGAAAAGAAAATTTAACCAGAAAACCGCTGTCGGTAAGGAATCCCCCCCGCAACTGATCCAGCTGCTGGTTACTGAGGGCTGGCTCTTCGGTGTTCAAGACTCTGCGAAAAGAGGCATTCGTCTCTGCCGCCGGCGCCATGATGAAGAAGAACATCCCACCCCATAACACATTTTTCATGATTTTCTTAGAAATATGTCGACGGCTCATCCTTTCCTCTATGATTTAAGGTTGAAGTTAGAAATCGCTTCGTAAAGGCAGGGACAAGACCAAAGACGAAAGAGCGCTCCGATCAACAGCTGCTGCAATAGGCCCCCTGTTCCAAGCCGACCACTCTTTTGCAGTGTTGAAGTGAGCGCGGGCAATATTTGCCTGGTTGCGGATCAGGAGAAGCACCCCCTTCCACACTTTTTCGAATTCACTGCGATCCATGGCTCGGATGCCTATGGCCGGGTCGCCGATCAACACTTCCTGAGAGCTGATCCCATTGATGACCACGAAATGCAGATAACCTTTCTTATTGACCAGGGTGATGGCCGGAACCCCGAGCTCAGCGAGCTTGTCGAGCGACAACTTATACCCGTCCGCCTGATAGCCGAGCGATTGGAGATATTTTTTCATATCGAGCATGGAAAACCCTTCCTTTCGGATCTTCTCTTGATCTCCCACCTCGTACATCTTCTGAAAAACGGCCTGCTCGTCGAGTGAGCGTCCATAATGAAAGGTGAGCAGGGTGGCCAGGGCTGCCGAGCCACAGCTGAAATCATACTGTTGTTTGATGACCGACTGAAAACGTTTTTCCTGAAAGCTTTTCACCGGCACGTGGAAGACTCCTCCAGCGCCGGTGATGGTGACGGCTCCCACAGCGATTGGCTGCAGGCAGGTCATGAGAAAGATCACCACCGGGAGGATCTGCTGAACCATTTTTCGTGGAGATTTCATACCCGGGCAGCCACGTTTCATTGGTTAAAATCGATGTTCACCAGGGTGCTGTCCTGAATGATCACATTATTTCCTGAATTCTGGATCGAGGTGGTGAAGCCGACCGAACCGGCAAAGGATCCGCCGTCAATAGTATTGCTGCCGCTGCTGGTCACCCCATCGATCTGGTTGTTTCCGAGGGCGGCTGACTGGTCCGAATCGTTCAGCTG
>JARRJE010000284.1:0-3550 GCA_037379765.1 Deltaproteobacteria bacterium | reverse complement strand
AGAATGACCAAAGTATTCAAAGAAAGACGCAAGCACCCGCGCTTTAACGGCAAAGAGGAGACCGCCCTTCTCACAGCCCCAAAGGTAATTCTTTCCGATAATCTTATTGATGTCTCAATGGGAGGTCTTGCCTTCAGCTATAAAGAGGAAGTTCCTTTTCAGGCTGGAGTTATGATCCAAATAGAAATAATTCGTGATGACATCGTTATCGAAGGGATCCCTGCCAAGATAATTAACGATATTGAGATGCCTTCCAACCCGAAATCATCAAGAAGGTGTGGGGTGGCATTCGGCAAACTTAGTGAGTTGCAAAAAGAAAGAATTGCCTTCTTGGTGAAAAAGTTTGAGCCTGGCAAGCCTTGAGTTCGGTTGAAATAAATCGAATCCGTGAGGGGGGAAATAAATCCTCTTTCCGCATGCAAAGTTCTAGTTCGTGTCCGTCCAGAAACGAGAATTTTTGTTCGAGGTCAAGGAACGGTGAAAATGAAAAAGCGTAGCATATTGGGAATATGTGAGCATTTTTCATTTTTACCGTGACACAGAGATTGGGCATAAAGGTCGTTTCCGGATAGGCACTAGTTCAGACGGGCGAAAGCCCATTTCCAGGCGTGCGAGACGAGATCCGGCGAGAAATAAAAGAACTGATCGGCAACCCAAAAGGCGGCTCAACCGAGCCGCCTTTTTTTATCCATTTCCTGAATGCCCAGCCAACCGAAAAGAATCGAGGAAGAAAAAAGAGATGCTCCTTTAGAGGTTAAGGAGATCGGCCACGATTGAGCGATGACAAGCAGGACAGGCCCCATGGGTCAATTGGGGCAGGGCGGTTCGTTCGAACAGTCCCAGGCGTCTCACCGCTTCTTCGACTTCCACCCACTCTGTTTTGGACAGGGCCACCTTTTTGCAGAAACTGCAGATCCTGACGTGCTCGTCCGATCGGGGAGTACTTTCGCGCAGAAGCTCCACCGGTTCTCTGGACTCCACCTTGAGGAGTGTACTTTGAAATTCGAGCTCTCCTCCCGGCAGCACTGAGATGGTGAGCTCCAGATATCGGCGTTTGGAAGGAGAATCGCATCTGAACGGAATGGTGAGCGGTTTGCCCCGGGAACGGACTTTCTCAATAATGATCTCATACAGATGCCGGGTTTCCTGGTCATGAATGAAATCCCAGAGCGGCCGGTTGATGACCAGTTCCGGGAGGCAGCTGTCGATTCCTTCGTTTTCCTCGGCAAACGCCAGCCAGCGGTTGTCCACCCTGATGATTCTATTATCCTTGTCGAGCCAGTAAGTGCAGTTCGGAGACGTCTCGGCTTCAATCGATTTAGCAATCATCGTAAGGAGTGGACCTTTTGCTATTTTTCCCCAGCATTCCTGAATCTCAAACATGAAAGCTGATACAGAACAAAGAGCCGTATTCTGATCGTACCCTGGATTAAGGGGGAAACTCTCTTTCTCCGATCATTGTATTTCTTGGAATCCCGGTTTGTCATTTTTTGCTGGCTGGTAATAGCAGAAATAACCTCCAACTGCTTTAAGATCGAACAGAGCGAACTCGGCCCGGGGTTCCTACCCGTGGCTTTGGGGTCAGGCTTGACATTTTGATATTCTATCCTAGTCGCTTCCGAACTTCGGCTATCTTCTCCGCCAAACCGGGGTCCGATGTCACACGGATGCGGAGCCTTTCGGCTGCTCGGCTTAGTGCGGCAATATCTCTCCCCACGTAATTACCCAACTCCGTCAAGGTGAGATTTCCTGAATCCAAAGTCAGATAAGCGGCAACCGCCCTCGCTATCGCCGCCGGTTGCCTCTTGCCCGGTTCGGCGAGCACCTTCGGCTCGATGCCATATACCTCACTTACTGCAGCCACTATCTGCTCGTTAGAATAACGGCGTTGAAATTTCTCCCCCGATCTGGCGAGGGATCTTTCACCGAAGTTGTCATCACTAAGAATGGGTCCGTCAAAAATGCCCCTGTGAAATTCGGCCCGGTGTTCTTCATGGATCCCATCCAAAACAAAAGCAGAATACATAATCCTCGCTTTCTTCTCCCGGAGGGCAAATTGCGACAACACCCATTCCGAATTGAGCCAGGAGATGGATTCACGGCCCAGGTAGGCCCTATGGCTGCTCCATGGATATTGGTCGGGAGATTGAACAAGCCCTGCGCGGACCGGGTTACAATGGATATAGCGCACGAGTTCCAGCAGATAACTGCCGGCATCGATCAACAACGCCTTGTATCGGCCTTGGAAAATATGCCCCGTCCTCTTTTTCCTCCGGTTTAAATAGGTTGTGTAGCGGAAAACGATATTCTGCATGATCCGGGACAGCGGCACCTCGCCTACCTGGATTGCCAGATGCACATGATTGGTCATCAGGCAAAAGGCGTGAACACGGTGGCCATATTTCTCCACCCCTTCCTGGAGGAGAAAATAAAAGCGCGCTCGGTCGGCTTTGGACAAAAAGGTGCCCTGCCCGCCGTTTCCCCGCAGGATGACGTGGTACACTGCGCCAGGATAATGAATGCGCGGTTTTCGGGCCATGCTCTTTCATATCAACCAAAAGTCAAAATGTCAAGCCTGACCCCGATCTCCGATCTCATGACCCGCAAACGCCGACTTCCAGCCGCGACTTTATCGTATCGGATTATCTTTTCCCGCCCGCCGCCCTGAAGAGGAGAACATCTGGAGCAATATTTTTACTATTATTGACACCAGTAATGCGAATATTGAAGACAAAACTCCAAAAGACAATATGTATAATGGAACAAAAAAATTAAATTTTATTCCTTCAGATATTGCTTCAGTAAAAACAAACAGGCTCCATATAAAACATCCAGCCAGAAATCCAAAAACAACAACAGAGATGGTTGATCTTTCGGATTTATGACTTATAAACGATCTTGATGTTATCGATATCACAGATAACAAAAATAAGCTGACGACAATTGTATCCCACCAATTCTTTACAAAGGATTCAGCAATATCAATCTTGGGAAGATATACTAATATAGCCACTACAATGCAATAAGCTCCAAGTTCAAAAAATATATTAATCGGCTTAGTAATCATCTCGCTGCCCTTATTTTGATGTGATAACGATCCTCAAGCATCATAAGAAACAGCGTTGTTTCGTTCCTCATCGCTGTACCTCTTTCACTTGAAGGGCAATATTCATCTGGTGCGGTTCCTGCTGCTATGTGCCCTCCTGTATACCAATTATAGCCAGCATGAGAATATGTATCCTGAAACACATGCAGCATTTGCCCAAAATATTGAAGATTATTTTGCTGCAAAGCTTGGTCAAGGCCATGAAGGGCATATTCTCGACTCATGAAGTGAGATTGTGTTCCACCAAGCGGATTGAATGGATTCGAAAAGCCTTCATCCATTCCCTGGTCTGCTCCGGCAATAATGGCGGCTTCACTCTCGGTAAAGCCTACTGCCCGTGAAAGTTGATAGGTAAGATCATAATGAACATTACGACCGTAAAACCCCCCCGGATCCACTCTATTAACCGGATTATTTTGGACATACCCGTACAAATTCTCATCC
>JARRJE010000283.1:0-3560 GCA_037379765.1 Deltaproteobacteria bacterium | reverse complement strand
GCAGCTCGTCAGGAGCAGGCCGCTCGACTGCAAGAATATTATGACCGGCAGGCCGGGCAAAACGCCGCTGCAACCGAGCGCCAGGCCGCCGATTACCGGCGAGCTCTGGCCGCCTGTTTGGAAGGGCGCGGTTACACCGTGCGCTGAAATAGAAAGGATAACATGATCTTGAATGAGACGAGGGTTTTAATATGAAAATGTTACGGATAGTGAGTGCCGCCCTGGTGTTCCTGATGATGTCGACGGGTCTGGCGGCTCCGGTCTGGGCCGAGCGGGGTCGGGGAGATGGTCACGGGCACGAGGGACACCGTTATGATCGCGGGCATGACAATCGTTCCCGGGGGCGTGAGCACGCCCATGATCGGAACTATGTACTGGACCGGCGTTACAACCACAACCACTATTATCCGCGGCGGGGGTACGCGATCCGGGAATTGCCGCGCGGGTACCGGGCCTTCCGGCATGGCCACAAGAGATATTATTTTTACGGCGGCAGTTGGTATCGGCCTGGCGTCAGCGGTTTTGTGGTGGTGAGTCCTCCGATCGGTTTGACGTTGTCTTTGCTGCCGCCTTACTATACGACGATCTGGGTAGGCGGCGTGCCTTATTACTACGCCGACGGCGTCTATTATCGCTGGCTTCCGGAGGATCGGGCCTATGTGGTGACCGCACCCCCGCCGGAGAAGGAAGTGGTGGAGGATTCGGCCATCCCGAAGGATCTTTATATCTACCCGAAGAACGGGCAGAGTCCGGAGCAGCAGGAGACCGACCGCTACGAATGCCATCGCTGGTCGGTCGGTCAGACCGGCTTCGACCCCACGCAGCCAGGCGGCAATGTGCCGATGGGGCAGAATGCCTCCAAACGGAGCGAGTACCAGCGGGCCATGAAGGCCTGCTTGGAGGCGCGCGGCTACAGTGTGCAGTAGTTGTGGCGATTGCGCTGCCAAGAAATCCTTTGGCGGGTGGAGAAAATGTGGCCCTTCCAGAAAGAGAACATCGATCTTGAGGGCCGCAACCGGTAGGGGGTGGCCCGATAAAGGTTTGGGAGCTGGGAGGTGCGGCTGAGCCTAGTGGGTGGCTGTAAGCGGGTCTGAAAAATTGTTTTGAAGTGAAAATTATCCTATCTTACTGCCGATAGTGCTTCGCTCAGTTCAGCCAGGGTGTAAGGTTTCGGGATTACCCCTTTGAAACCATAATCAGCGTAATCGGACATAATCGGGTCGTTAGCGTAACCGCTTGAGACAATGACCTTTGCCTGAGGGTCGATCTCAAGAAGCCGCCGGACTGTCTCCTTGCCGCCCATGCCTCCCGGTACGGTCAGGTCCGCAATCACTGCACTGAAGGAATCTCCCGTTTTCAAGGCATCCTTGTATGCAGCCACGGCCGTGGCCCCATCTTTGACCGTCTTGACCTCATAGCCCAGGTGTTGAAGCAGCTCGGCGGCTATTTCATTGACAGTTTCTTCGTCATCCATGACCAGGATCAGACCTCTCACGGAAATGGTGCCCTTCCGCTCCCTGGTTTCATTAGGAATTCCTTTTCGTTTCGAAGCAGGGAGGAGAATCGAAAATGTGCTTCCCCTTCCGGGCGTCGAATCTGCGGTTATCGCGCCGCCGTGTCTTTTGATGACCGAATAGGAGATGGCAAGCCCCAGGCCGCTGCCGCTTTCCTTGGTAGTAAAGTAGGGATCGAAGATTTTATCCAGGTCCTTTCGCATGATGCCCGTTCCCTGGTCGGTCAGATCGATCCGAACATATTCCCCCTCCTCCAGGTCGAAGGGATTCTTCGGATGGAGAGTTTCATTCCTGGCACTGATCCTCAAGGAGCCGCCTTTCGGCATGGCCTGGCAGGCATTGATGGCCAGGTTGTTGATGACTTGCTGCATCTGATTTGCATCGACTTCAACGAGCCACAGGCTCTTTGGGAATGAGAACTTGCCTATCACATTGGAGCCTCGCAGGGCGAACTCCACCGATTCCCGAACCAGAGGCGGCACCGAAGTTATTTTTTTGATCGGGGCGCCGCCTTTTGAAAAGGTAAGGAGTTGCTGGGTGATCCCCCTGGCCTGGATCACTGCTTCTTCGGCGGTTGCAAGTTTCTCGAAGGCCCTTTTCTCCAGCGGCAGAAAGGTCTTGGCCCGTTCGATGCTCCCGAGAATGACCATCAGGATATTGTTGAAATCATGAGCAATGCCGCCGGCCAGAAGGCCGAGAGATTCGATCCTCTGGACTTTCCGGCGTTCCTCCTCGGCAAGCTTTCGCTCGGTGATATCACGGACAACGGTAAACCGAACCGGCTTCCCGTCGCTGAGGATGGTTTGGCCATGGGCTTCAACAGTCACTCGGGAGCCGTCTTTGCGAATCATGTCATGCTCGACATGGCTTTCACGGCCCGCAAAGATGTTGCTCAACACCCGGTTGCGATCTTCGGGAAGCAGAAATTCTTCAACGGCACGGCCAACCAGATCCTGCCGGTCGCAGCCGTAAATTTTGAGCAACTGTTCGTTGGCGTCGACAAACCGTCCTTCTTCGATGATCGCAATGCCTTCGAAGGTGGCCTCCGCCAGTGTACGGAACCTTTTCTCGCTGTCGGCCAGGGCTAGTTCAGAGTGTTTGTATCGGGTTGTTTCCCGGAGCGAAAGGACCAGGCCGGCTACTCGGCCCTCCGTGTTTTTGACCGGCACCAGGCTCCAGTCCCAGTATGTCAATCCGCGTTCCGGCTGGTCGGGGAAGGTGAAGGGTGTGTCCTTGTAGAAAACCGGCTCGCCGGTATCCCTGACGCGGCGGAAGATGGCTTCGTTCTCTGCATGCGGATAAAGAGTGAAAAGATTCCTGCCGATTATCTCTGCCGGCTGCTTTTTGCAGGTCTCCGCGTATGCAGGGTTGACAAGGATGAAATTGAACTCGGTATCGAGATAAGCCAGCATCACATCCGTGGCCGCCATGATGGTGTTCAGGAGACCTCTCTCTTCCTCCATCAGCCGGTGCTCGGTGACGTCCTGGGCAAAGATCCGGATAACCCCCGGCGATCCGATCACCTGGCAGCTCACCGTAAAGAACCGATCCTTGATCCTGACTTCATGCCGACTGACCAGGTTTTCTGCGCCATCGGTTTTGCAGAGAGAATCGGCATTTCCTGCAAGAAGCGTGGCCCCATCCCTGCAATCGATTTCGAGCTGCCGGAATGTCTCCTCGGCTGCCTGGTTGCAATAGGTGATTTCGCCCCGGGCGTCTATTTCGATGACCGGGTTCGGGTTGCAATTGGGCAATGAGGCAGGGTGCCCAATCCTTTCGAGGAGCCGCTGGTAGTCCTCTTTATCGCTATTTGGATTTTCCTCGATTTCTCTGAGTCGCTCGGCCACCCGCCGTTCAACTTCTTCAACAATCTTTTTTCCAGTTACAGAATCAAAATGCCGGCTCATGCGGATTTCTCAATAAATTCTCTATCGATCATGAAAATTGATGCATTGGAAACGGCGGCGCTGTCAAAGGCACCCGTTACGGTTTTCATTCTGGAAAAAACGGTGGTATTTTTATGGGAAGGTCTTTCTTAGCCTGGAG
>JARRJE010000282.1:0-4981 GCA_037379765.1 Deltaproteobacteria bacterium | reverse complement strand
TCCTTGGCTTGATCGGTGTCATTGCCGATGAGCCGCTGCGAGTGTGGGAACAAGCGAGGCAGGTCTGCCTGAGTTGCATCGGAATCGGCTGATTATGGAACTGATGCGCAAATGGGTCCAGGCAATAACCGGCTTCCTGGGCAACGGGTATTGGGCCTTTCTATTCCCCAGAACCATTTACAAGGGGCACCTCAAGGTGATCTGCTCTCCTGGCCTCAATAGTTACTCCTGCCCCGCTTCCACCACCTTTTGCCCGATTGGTGCGCTGCAGCAGCTCCTGGCGGTGGATCAATTCGGCGGGGGGAGCCCTGGTTCTCCAAGTTCGTCTATCCCGCGGGTACTTCGGAGGCGAGTATCCCATGATCCTGATGCAGCCAAAACTGTGGGCGACAGTGGGCTTGCTCCTCTTCAACAAGCTGATCACCCTGATCAGCTGTTTCGTGGCGGCCATTTTCATCAGCCGTCCCTCCTGCCGCACCACCTGTCCTCTGGGTGCCTTCTACGACCTGTTTGCCAAAGCCAAGCTGGCCAAGCTGCGGCTGGACACCACTCGTTGCAGCAAATGCGGAGCCTGTCACAGTGTTTGCCTCATGGGAGTCAAGTTCAACGAAAATCCCGACGATGTAGAATGTATATCTTGCATGGCGTGCATGAATATTGCCTGCAAGACGAGTGCGATATACCTCGAAGTGGGGGGCATACCTTTCGTGCGCTCCCCACAACATCACCTTCCCGTGACGGGAAAAGCCATCTAAAGGAGAGAAAGGCGGGGAATTTGAATGATGATTTGGAAAAGGTTCTTAGTGGCAGCGGCGCTGGTTCTGCTGACTGTTTCTGCGGCTTCGGGCCGGATGGTCAGTGTCAACCGGGGAATAGTGAACATGCGCTCCGGTCCGGGAACCGGTTATTCAGTTCTTTGGGAGCTGGGTAGGGGGTTCCCTCTGAAGGTTATCGGTTCGAAGGGGGCGTGGGTTAAAGTGATCGATTTCGAAAATGATTCGGGTTGGATCTACCGTCGACTTCTGGGTCGAGCCCCCCACCTGGTGGTGAAGAAAAGACGGATCAACATTCGCTCTGGTCCGGGCACCCGTTATCGAGTGATAGGGAAAGCCAACTACGGGGTGGTTTTCAGAACGCTGAAGAAGAGGGGCGGCTGGGTGAAAGTGAAGCACGAAAACGGCTTGACCGGTTGGATCAAGCGCAATCTGCTCTGGGGTTGGTGAATGTCACGTGAAAAGGCAAAAGCCGGGACGGAGGGCTATTGCCAGTGTGTAAATTTCCGTTCAAATGAAGAGTGTGGCCTTCCTCCGATCGGACAAGGTCATTTCGGGATCAACCTCGTGACCTGGATAATATTGCAACATTAAAAACCAGTCTCTGATACTTGATGTCTTCGGCGGCGAGTCAAGACCTTTCANNNNGCTCGGATTTGTTTTCACGTATGTCCTCCGATGTAAATGTTATCTGACCCATACTAGCCTCCTCGTGCCTCCTTTGAAGAGCAAGGGAGGCCCCCTCTTTTTTCACCTTCTGCCCTTCCGCCACAGCCGGAAGGCGACTGCGAGCAAACCCAAGCAGACCAGACCGAGAAGGACGTACTCGAATTTTTGAAAAAATTTCTGAAAATTTCCCGCACGGCCTCCGATCTCGAAAAAAAGCATGCCCCAGAACCCCACCCAGAGGGCGGCGCCAAGCACGTTATAAAGTAGAAACCGCGGCCAAACCATGCGCACCGTGCCGGCGGTGATTCCGTTCAACTGGCGCAGCCCTTCGATGAACCTCGCCCCCAAGACGACGATACCGCCGTAGCGGGCAAAGAATCCCTCCACATGCTCCAGGCGTCGACGGGTCAGAAAAACATAATGACCGTAACGAAGAACCGCCCGTCGGCCGCCGAAACGGCCGATGGCGAAGCCGATGTTGTCGCCGGCAACTGCCGCCGCCCAGGCCAGGAGCAGCAGAGGGACGATGTTTAGATCCCCCTGGGAGGCCAGCAGGGCGCCCACTATCAGCATGGATTCTCCTGGCATGGGGAAACCGAAGTCTTCGAGCAGGATGGCCCCGAAGACCGCCCAATAGCCATACTGGTCAATGTAAGGCTTTAAGGCAGCGAGGAGGTCTTCCATCTCATTTCATCCTTTTTAAGCAGTGTGGCCTTGACAGTATTCCGTCAAGAAACCGAAGATATTTCCAGAAAGGGATCCAGCCAAGGGCAAACCGCTCTCAATTGCAATGCAAATAACCTCCCCGCCACAGGTGCTGATGGGCAGAAATAGACTGCAATTATTGATGACGGGGTGGCGTGCGCCGGGGACCAGAATGGAAGCCCGGTGGGCTCGCAATTTCCTTTACCTGTTCCTGCTGGCAACGGGCTGGCGGCTGCTCTATCTTGCGGTCACCCCTCTCGATCTGGTCCCTGACGAGGCCTATTACTGGGATTGGGGCCGCCGGCCGGCTTGGGGATATTATAGCAAACCGCCACTCATCGGCTGGATCAACACCGCCTCCACTTGGCTGCTCGGGGCCACCCCCTTTTCGGTCCGGCTGCCGGCAGTCCTGTTCGGCGCCCTCGGGCTTCTCGGGATCTATGGCTTGGGGGCGCGGCTGTTCGGGCGCCGAGTCGGTTTCTGGGCTGCAGTGCTGGCGGTCTTTTCACCCGCCACCTGCATCCTCAATTTCATCATGACCATCGACGCCCCCCTCGTCTGTTTCTGGGTGCTGGCCATGTATGCGAGCTGGCGGGCCCTGGAAAACAACCGTTTCGGGTGGTGGCTGCTCACCGCGCTCTTCTGCGGTCTCGGCCTTCTCAGCAAACAGATGATGATCGTCTTTCTTCTGCTCCTGCCTCTTTTTCTGGTCCTGAGCCGGGAGGACCGGCGGCTTCTGAACTCGCCCCAGCCCTATCTCCCCTTCGCTTCCTTATGCTTTTTGGCCCCGGCCATCGCATGGAATCTGGAACACGGGTGGATCACCTTTCGCCATACCGCCCATCACTTCGCGGCCAGTGGGGCTGTCGGGGATTTTCTCAGGACGGCGCTCGATTTCATCGGCGGCCAACTGCTGCTCATCAACCCGGTGGCGGTGCTCCTTTTCGTTTTTCTCGCCCTTTCCCTGGGAAAGAGGCTAATGCGACAGGACCGTCGGGTCATCTTTCTTTTTCTGTTCAGCGCACCGCCTCTTCTGGTGTTCCTGCTCATGTCCTTCCGACAGAGGATCAATGCCAACTGGCCGGCCGTCTTTTACCCCGCGGTGTTTCTCTTGGTCGCCGCCTGGGCCTGCGGAAAGGTTGACTCCGGTAGGGGGCCGGACAGAAAACGCCCCCTCCTGCTGCGGCCTCTGGTCACCACGGGCGTGGTGTTGACCGTTCTCACCTACGGACTGACTTTCTTTTTCTCCGGCTCGAGTCTCGGCGGCGGCCAACTCGATCCTTTTTGCCGGCTGAAGGGATGGCACGCCCTTGGGAAGGCGATCGGCAGGCTGAAGGGAGACCTGCCCCGCCCGGAAAAGACATTTTTTCTCGCCATCTCTCGGCAGACGGCAAGCGAGCTTGCTTTCTACGGGCCGGGGCAACCCACCGTCTATCTTTGGAACGGCCGGCCGGAGACGGTCCTTTCCCAATATGACCTGTGGCCCAGCCCGAACACCAAAGCCGGCTGGGATTGCCTTTTCATTGCCGAAAAAGGGCGGGCTCCCGATTCGCGCCTGACAAATACTTTCTCCTCGTTCGCGAAAGCCGGAGATTTGGTCATTTCTCTCGGGACATCAGGGCGCAGAGAATTTTCGCTTTACCTGGTGCAGGAGTTTCATCCTTTCTCCTCCTTACAGCATTGAACTGAGAAGCGGATCAACAGGATAGGGAGCCGGTTTTAATCAGACCCAGATTTTGCCGAAAACCCGGACACTTGCCAAGAATCGAGGCGACGGCCATGGCTGCAGCATCACCGACATCCGGAAAAACGTGCCGCCTTCTGCGGCCGGAAGGCGCCTGCCGCCGGCACTGGCTGCCAGAGCTCCTGGTTTTGCTTGCGATTGTAGTATTCAGCACCGCTCTCTTTTGGCTAACGTCGCTGGACATGGCGGTTGCGGGCTTGTTTTACCAATCGCAAGGCGGGATTTGGACCCAGGAAACCCCTTTCCTTGTAACCTTTCTCAATGGAATTGATGTCTGGCTGACCTCGATTTTCTTGACTGGGGCCGTGGGGGTCCTGCTCGTCAGCCTTCTGAGTGCCAGGGCGCGTCGGCTCCGGATTTACGCCTTTCTTTGTCTGGCCAGCCTGGCCGTAGGCCCTGGCCTTCTGGTCAACGGCGTTTTCAAGGGGCATTGGGGACGGCCCCGTCCCAATCAGACCCTGGAGTTCGGGGGCACGGAGACGTACCTGCCCCCCTTGGTAAAGGGAGATTTCCCGGATGGGCATTCCTTCCCCAGCGGTCATGCCTCGGTCGCCTTCGTCTTCGTAGTGCTCTGGTTCATCTGGCGTCGCCGCCATCCGACCCTGGCCTGGACAGCCCTTCTGGGATCCCTCCTGCTCGGCCTGATCGTGGGCTATGCCCGCATGGCGGTGGGAGCCCACTACCTTTCCGATATCCTTTGGTCCTTCATCATCACCTTTCTAGTGTCCCATTTTCTCTATTATTTCATCTTTCGAATCCAGGTTTGGGAGGGCCGTACCCTGGAAAAAAGCCAGACGTTTTCCTCAGGAAGGAAAAGGATGCCCGTGTCGGAATGACGATGGAGAGGGACGTCATGGGGGAGGGACAGGAAGCCGTGAAAAACAGGCTCAAACAGGAAAAGAAAAAAGAGATGGAGGCGCAGGCACCGCCTCCATCCCTTCCCTCGGTTGTCTTTTTCTTCCGTTTTTCTTTTACATGCCGACAGCGTGGAGCCAGCCCCTGATGACAGGGAGCAGGCCGCCGCTGTCGATCATGGCGCTGACCAGACAGGCCAGGGCCCACAGGCCGACCAGGGCGGAGACGCCGCCCA
>JARRJE010000281.1:0-5391 GCA_037379765.1 Deltaproteobacteria bacterium | reverse complement strand
AGGGGCATCATTGACGCCATCGCCGGTCATGGCGGTGATGTGACCATCAGCTTTGAGTGCCTGGACGATTTTCACCTTATCCTGCGGTGAAACCCGCGCGAATACCGCGATCTGGTCAATGCGCCTGACGAGCTCGTCCCTGCCCATCCTGTAAAGCTCGGCACCCGTTACCACCTCGCCTTCAAGGCCGAGCTCGCGGGCAACAGCAGCGGCAGTGGTCTTGTGATCGCCGGTGATCATTTTGACCAGGATTCCGGCCTGCTTGCAGCTTTCGATGGCTCCTGCCGCCTCCGGACGCGGCGGGTCCATCAATCCGGCGAGTCCCAGGAATGTCCAGTCAGCTGCCCACTGCCACAGATCCTCCGCAGGGTCGAAGTCACGCGCCGGAATCGTTCGCCGGGCAACGGCGAGCACCCGCATGGCCCGCTCGGCAAGGGCCTCGTTCTCTGCCCTGATGGTGTTGCTAACCTGTTCTTCCAAAGGGCGGGGGCCGGTATCGGTCCACCAGTGGCTTGAATGGCCCAAGAGCACGTCCGGCGCGCCTTTCACGTACATCTCCACGCTATCGCCCAAATGATGGAAGGTCGCCATGAACTTGTGGGCCGCGTCGAACGGGATTTCCGCTATTCGGGGCTGGCGGGTCTGTTCTTCCGCCGGATCAGCCCCTCCTTTTTGGGCCAGCACATAAAGTGCTCCTTCGGTAGGATCGCCGATCAGTTGCCCGGTACGCACCCGCGACTCATTGCACAGCGCCATGGGCAGCAGCAACGGCTTCAGCTCGGGACCATCCTCGCGCTCGATTGAACCGTCCAGATCATAACCCTGGCCGGTCACGGTGAAGCGGTATCCAGCGTACCAACCGGCGCGCGCGGTCATCTGATTGAGGGTGAGGGTGCCGGTCTTGTCGGTGCAAATCACCGTGGTAGCGCCCAAGGTCTCCACAGCCGCCAGTTTTTTCAGAATCGCCCGCTTCCTGGCCATCCGCCACATGCCGATTGCCAGGGTGACCGTCACCACTGCGGGCAACCCTTCGGGGACAGCGGCGACCGCCAAGGCCACGGCGGTCATGGCTGCCTCGGCCCAGGGTGCACCGCGGGCGATGTTCAGCACCAGGATAACCGACACTACGACGCCCGCTATCCCTGCGAGGCGCTTGCCGAGCGCATCGATTTGTTTCTGCAAGGGGGTTAGGGAGTCGGGCGCTTCGGCAATCATCTCCGCGATCGATCCCATTTCGGTCTTCATGCCTGTGGCCACGACCAGCATCTCTGCCCGCCCTCGGGTCATGACGGTATTCATAAACAGCATGTTGCCGCGCTCGCCGAGTGGCAAGTCGGCATGCTCAAGCACTGAGGTTGTCTTGCCCACGGCCTGAGATTCTCCGGTCAGGGCCGCTTCCTGCACCTCGAGGGAATGGGCGGCTATTAATCTGCCATCGGCCGGTACCTGGTCACCCGCTTCGAGCAGCACGATGTCACCCGGCACCAGGCTCGCTGCATTTACCTCCTGCACCTGCCCGTCGCGCCGCACACGCGCTGTCGGCATCAGCATTTCTTTCAGGGTGGCCAATGTCCGCTCCGCCCGATGTTCTTGGTAAAAACCAAGGCCTGCGTTGAATACAATCACCACCAGAATAACAATTGCATCCTTGAGATCTCCAATCCTCCAGGCTAGCATCCCAGCAAAGAGAAGGACCACCACCAGAAAACTTTTGAATTGATCCAGGAATCGGCGCCAGGCAGGTCGCGGACGCACCTCGACAAGACGGTTTTCGCCATAACGTTCCAGGCGGCTACGTGCTTCATCCGATCTCAGACCGGCCGTATTGTCAGGCCGAGGGCCTCTTTTTCGTGGTACCATTATAGTGCCGGCCTGACCCTTCCATTCAAAATGATCGCCAGCCGACTCGGTTCTGGGCGGTCTGTCCTCATTCTACTCCTGCAGTTCGGGGGCTTGGAACTATGGAGGAAAAGGCAGAAAGATTTCAGAAACGCTCGTTCTTTGTTTTTCTGCTGCTCGTTTCGGCGGCGTTTCTCTGGTTGCTGCAACCTTTTTTTGAAGCCATTTTCTGGGCGGCGGTGATCGCCATTATCGCCCATCCGGTCCAGCGGCGGTTGGACCGGAAGCTAGGCCTTCACCATAATGCAGCTGCGGCGATCACCCTCCTTTTCTGCCTATTCGTAGTAATCATTCCAGTTCTCTTCATTCTCTTTACGCTTATTCGGGAAGGAATAAGTTTCTATCAGCGGCTTGAGTCGGGCGAAGTCGACATCGCAACGTTTCTGGAAAAGCTCAGAGATTTCGTACCTCATTTTAAAATCCTGCTCGAACGACTGGGCGTGGAGATAGAGACTCTCAATACGCGGATTGCCGAGGGCGCCTTGGCAGGAGGCAGCTGTCTCGCCGGAAATGTGCTCACAATCGGCCAGAACTCAGTACAGTTTGTGATCAATTTCGCGCTAATGCTTTATCTGCTCTTTTTCTTCCTCCGGGACGGCAATCAGTTGGTGCAGCTCTTCATTCGCGCCCTGCCGTTGGGCGATGCCAGAGAACGGTTGCTGTTCACCAAATTCTCCGAAGTGACCCGTGCCACAGTACGAGGTTCACTTTTAGTGGTGATGGTCCAAGGGGCACTAGGAGGCCTCATATTCTGGGTGCTCGGGATCCAAGGGGCGGTGCTCTGGGGCGTGGTAATGGCCCTGCTGTCCCTGCTGCCGGCACTAGGCGCTGCCTTGGTCTGGCTACCGGTTGCCGTCTATCTGCTGGTGACCGGGGCAGTCTGGCAGGGGCTGATCCTTGCCCTGTTCGGGGCGCTGGTAATCAGTCTCGTAGATAACGTGCTGCGCCCGATATTCGTGGGTCACGACACCAAGCTACCCGATTATATGGTACTCCTATCCACTTTGGGTGGCCTGTGGTTTTTCGGTATTTCGGGATTCATGATCGGACCTCTGGTCGCAGCCCTCTTCATGGCCTTCTGGGGCATCTTCATGCGGGAATCCCAGTTGTGATGGGGAGATAGGTCAGGGTTCAGCTGGCTGTCCCTGATACCTCTCGTATCCACGCTCCTTACATCCCTATCGGGAGAGAAGAATGGAACATGTGACGAAATATGAAAATCATGCTGTAGGTTTGTCCTGATACCGGACGCTCTGGAGTATCGCCTTGAGTAAAGACTGGCAATGGCGTTCGCGGCGGGTCGGAAAGGCACGCCGAGATGCAGGTTTGCTGCCTTGAGGAGGGCGAATTGGCTGGAAAGCTATACCGCCATGGCGATCCGGGTCATTGGGAGGTGTGTATGAAGGTTAGACTCTTCGATTAAAAAGGGAGGCTCTTCGGCAGAATTTGTGGGTACCAGTCAGGCGCCAGGACAGAGAGAATAGAAGACGAAACGAGGCCGGCAGGTTCCGGTAGTAATCGGCGGTGAAGATGGTAAAAGCTAAAACGAGGGGCGTGACCTGTTGTGATCCGGCAGAACCCGATCAACCCGGCTTGATGTTCTGGTTCACGCGGAAGAAATTGGTGGGGTCGTACTTCTTCTTGATCGCGACCAGCCGGTCGTAATTGGCGCCATAAGTGGCCTGGATGCGGCCCTGGCCCTCTGCCATCATGAAGTTGACATAGGCGCTGCCGAGATTATATGGGTGCACCGCTTCCCAGTAGCCTCTGGCCCAAGCCTTGAGCGCCTCTGCCTTGGCCGGGTCCGGATCGACTCCATCGATCACCATGGACCAGGTGGCATCCTGGCAGTTCCAGGCGGTGTCGCTTGGCCCCACCTCATGGACCGCGCCGTCGATGGGGTAAAAATGGGTGAGCGACAGCTGGCTCGGAGACTGGCCAGCATGCTCTAGATGCACTTCGATGGCCCTGTCGGAGAGCTCCCGGACAAAATCGCCTTTCCAGTACCATTGCAGGCCCTTGGGTATCAGCGGATCGAACAGGCGCTGCAGGGCTGGGAAAGGCATGGGCCCCAGCCAGTCCAGCACGGGCGGCGGCAGCTCCCGGCGAATAGGCCTGATCACCTCCGCCGCTTTGTCCAGCGGTCCGCTGTAGCACATGATCAAACCGCAGTTCCTCTTGCCCCAGAGGTCCTTAGGAAACGGCTCGGTTCCGGGCATGGTCCCCAGATGCAGGAATGGGCATAGCTCCATCGGCGCTTTGGGCAGAAACTCCCGATACCACTTCATGATCACCGGGGCGTCCTGCTGCTCCCAAAAGAGGGGGCCCCCGAAAACCATGTCGATCGGATGCGCTTTAAACAAGAAGCTCGTCACCACGCCGAAATTTCCGCCGCCGCCGCGCAGGGCCCAGAACAGATCGTTATGCTGCGAGGCGCTCGCGGTCACCAACCTCCCGTCGGCCAGAACCACATCCGCTTCGAGCAGGTTGTCGATGGTCAGGCCGTACCGGCGTGACAGATAGCCATGGCCGCCGCCCAAGGTGAGGCCCCCCATGCCCGTGGTGGAGACGACCCCGCTGGGCACTGCCAGGCCAAAGGCATGGGTCGCATGATCCACGTCTCGCTGGAGGCAGCCGCCTTCCACCCGAACGGTGCGGCTAGCCGGATCAACCCGAACCCCCCTCATTGGGGACAGATCGATCACCAGTCCATCATCGCAACTCCCCAGTCCGGCCCCGTTGTGGCCGCCCCCGCGGATGGCGGTGAGAAGGTCGTTTTCCCGGCCGAAGCGCACGGCGGAAATCACATCGGCAACATCCGCGCAGGGCGCAATGAGCAGGGGCCGTTTGTCAATCATGCCGTTGTATAGCCGACGGGCCTGCTCGTACTGCTCGTCGCTCCGCTGGATCAACTGCCCGCGAAGGCTCGCCTTGAACGTCTCAAGAGCTGACGGCTGCACCATGTCTCTTCCTCCCTGCTACCGCCACTTCCGAGCCAAGGACAGCCTCTTGCCCCTGTCTGAATACAGGTAACGGCGGTATGGGTAGGCCAATGATCGAGGAACGGATCGCTGTTATTATGTATTGTGCGGAAGAGGGGGGGCACCGTCAACGACTTTCCGCAGACTCCGAATGCGGCGAACAGGTTTTCGACCCAGGCCCGCGCATGTGGATCAGGCCGACTGTTGCTCGGCCAGTGCCGGGACCGGGCCGAAGGCCAGAGATTTGAAACCAGAAGATAATCGCGATGGCGATCCGCATTGCCAAAGCGGACGGCCTGTGTGGCAGTATCTCAATGATCGGCAGTATTGTGTAAGGCTGGGCGCCCGGTTTTTCTTGACTCTTCCTGACAATCAGAGGGATCATTCCCTATAGCCCCTAAACAGGCCAAGCCGCCGCTGGTTCCGGAATTCCCGGCGCCGATCTTCGTCCAAATCATCACAAGGGAGGTTCAGGATGGCACCAGACAAATTCGTCAACGGGATCAATGTC
>JARRJE010000280.1:0-5731 GCA_037379765.1 Deltaproteobacteria bacterium | reverse complement strand
CGAGGCGCTGCCCTATGAGGTGCAGATCTCAAAAGCCTTGCGGGATCTGGCCCGGGAGGTGGATGAAAGGCTGGAGCCTGCGGTCTCCTGACCTCGATTTTTCCGATTCGGTTCCTTTTGACGGGAAGGCCCGACCACCCGAGTCCTGGTCATCTCCCTGAAGAGAGGAATTGGATTTGCTCCAACACAAATAAAAGGAACTCATCTCTCGGCAATCCCCATGACCCACAAAACCAACTTCAAATACCTGGTCCCGTTTGTCCTTGTGCTGCTTTTCATCCTGTTTTCCATTGGAGGCGTATTTGATGAAGAGGGCTCCTTCACGGATGGCTTCCCTTTCTCCTTTTTGCACGTTGCTGATACGAAAAGGCCTTTTCCGCAGCATGTCGTCTATGCGCAGGGCACCATCAAACCGAACGTTGACCAGCAGAAACTGGATGAGGCCGCAAAGGCATTCTACGATGACTGGAAGGCCCGTTACCTGAAAAATGATTGCGGCTCCAACCAATACTACACCTGGTTTGATTCCAATCAGGGTAAAAACAATGCGGCGACGGATACCATCTCGGTTTCTGAAGGCCAGGGATACGGCATGATCATTGTTGCCTACATGGCCGGATATGACCGCAATGCCAAAAAATATTTTGACGGGCTTTATAGCTTTTATAAGGCACATCGGAGCAAAACGGCCGGCAGCGTCCTGATGGCATGGAATCAGGTTGTCGGGTGTCATGATGCCCCTGAAACGGGGACCAGCAATGGAAACGATTCGGCGACGGATGCCGATATGGATATCGCGTACGCACTGCTGCTTGCCGATCGACAATGGGGCAGCGGGGGTGCCGTGAATTATCTGAGTGAAGCGCAAAAAATCATCAAGGACATCATGCACTATGATATCAACCCTTTTACCCGGGCTCCCAAACTGGGAAACTGGGCTTTTCCAGAAGATCATGAATATTTTGCTACGCGCAGCTCAGATCTTATCATGGATCACTTCAGGGCTTTCCAAAACATATCGGGTGATAAAAAATGGGGGGCGGTCATTGACAAATGCTATTACCTGATCGAGCGCATGCAAAAGAAATTCAGTCCTCGGACAGGTCTGCTTCCTGATTTCATCGTGAACACCAACGGCCTGCCGGGCCCGGCCGGCCCGAATCTTCTCGAATCCGCTTACGATGGCAGCTATTATCTGAATGCCTGCCGCACTCCGTGGCGAATTGCCACAGACTACCTGGTCTCCGGGGATATCAGGGCAAAACGGGCGCTTGACAGAATCAACAGCTGGTTTAGGAATACAACCAAAGGGAATCCCGAGCTGATCAAGGCGGGCTATCACCTCAGTGGGGAAAATCTGCCGGGTAATGATTATATGTCGGCAGAATTTGTGGCCCCCCTTGCGGTCAGTGCAATGGTCGACGCCGGAAATCAGAGGTGGCTCGACCGATTATGGTCTTTCATCCTTAAAAAGAATATTGAGGAGTTTCAGGTGGGCCCAAAGAATTACTATGAAAATACATTAAAATTGCTTGCACTGATCACCCTGTCCGGCAACTGGTGGGCACCTTAACTTGCCCAAGCCTATCCCATCGATACGGTCCCCTTGCGTTCTACTTTGTTCCACCCGACAAGCCTGCCTTGCAATGAGGCAAGAATCGACTTGATTGCCACATAATATAATAACTGACGATAGAAGAAGCGCTGAGGGACAAGCCAGATCAGTAACCGCTTATCTTCCTCCCTTTCCAAGATAAAGGCGATAGCCGCAGCCAGGAAATCGGCCACCAAAAATATGGAATAAAAAATTAAGATCCGTATCAGGGAATCAGGAGAAAATTCCGTGGGATGCTGCCAACGATTGATACCGGCCGACAGCAGGGTCATCGCCATGAAGATATCCATAATGGGAGAGATCAAGGGGGAAAAAATCTGGTGGAGAAAAAGGTTTGGCAGGGAGAAAAACCCCAGCCAACCGTATTTCTTGTGCAAAATTGCATCGATATGCTTCCATGCGACCTGAAAGGTCCCGAACATCCAGCGAAAGCGCTGGCGAATAAACCCCTTGATATCAGCCGGGGCTTCCGTGGAAGCAATGGCCGTCTCTTCATAACAGATCTTGTACCCCAGCTTTCTGATCATGATCGTCAGATCGGAGTCCTCGGCCAGGGTATCGCTGCTGAATCCTCCAGCCAACCTGAGAACTTCCCGCCGCCATGCCCCTATCGCCCCGGGGACGACGGTGATGCCATTGAGCAAGTCGAGAGCGCGGCGGTCCATATTCTGACTGGTGATGTATTCAAGGGCCTGCCAGCGGGTCAAAAGATTGATCCTGTTGCCGACCTTGGCGTTGCCGGCAACTGCGCCTATGGAGGGGTCGGAAAAGCGGTTGACGAGCTTGACGATGGCCTCTCCCGTAACGATGGTGTCGGCATCGAACGTTACGATGATCTCGCCTTCTGCGTGGGCGATCCCGTAATTGAGGGCCGCGTGTTTTCCGCCGTTTGGTAAAGAACCGATCTTGACGAGAGGTTCCTTGGCATAGGCTTCCTTGACGACTTGCAAGGTGGCGTCAGTTGAGCCGTCATCGATGATCAAAATTTCAAAATGCTCAGGGTGTCTGGCCGCTAACAGCGAATCAATGGTTTTCCTTATGACCTTCTCTTCGTTGTAAGCAGGAATAATGACGCTTACAGGAAATTCTCGATCCGGCAAGAAAAATGAATCCTTTTTCCTTATTCTTTCAATAATCGCTATCACCGTGATGAACAACAGCCGCGCCAAGCCCAAGACAATTCCGACCAGGAACAGGAAGGCAAGAGCGGCTTGCCCGAAGTTCATCATGTCGAACCCGAGATTCTTTCCCCAACTCACGAAAACGTTCCCATTCTGAACGATCGGCATGACTTCATCTCTGGTTTTCCCGTCAAGCCGAGAGACCGTCACAAATTGGTACCCTTTGTCATGAAAAGCCTTGATGATGCCCGGCAGCGCTTTGACGGTCTGCGAACGGTCGCCTCCTCCATCGTGCAACAGGACGACGTTTCCTCCATGTGTCGCCTCTCTTTCCACAGTCCGCCTGACAATTTCCTTTGCGCTGACCTGGTGCCAATCATGAGGATCGATATCCAGCCCGACAATTTCGTGATCAAGGCTGTTTATAAATTGGACCGGCCGCAGCTCGGTCTCCGTCTGGGGCTCGGAATCTTCATTAAATGGCGCCCTGAAAAGTCGCGTCCTTCGGCCAATACTTTTCTCCAGCAGCAGGTCGGTTGCCGTAATTTCAGCCCTCAGCCTCGCTTCGGAAATTTTAGAGATATTAGGATGGGTAAAGGTATGGTTGCCAATCTCGTGGCCCTCGGCAAACTCCCTTTTTAATAACGACTGATTTTGCAATCCCTGGTATCCGATAACAAAGAAAGTCGCCGGCACCTGCGCTTTTTTTAACGCATCCAGAATCATCGGGGTATACTCAGGGTCCGGTCCGTCATCAAAGGTCAATGCAATTTTTCGATCCATATTTTCCCGAAACGATAAGACCCATATTATCATCAAAATCGATCTCCCTTTTCCCGGTTGTGGATTTTCTAATAATGCTCAGGATTTCGCCATCTCCACGATAATCGGCAGTATAATCATATTCAACGGCAGATAGCTTCTCTGCCGTCTGGCTATTCAACTGGGGCACCGCTTTGAAGATCTTCCAGATGAGTGAATCTTCGCTGCCGAGACGCCACAGGGCGATTCCACACGGCGCCAAAGGCTTGGTTGCGGACATCTGGTTAAAAAAAGTTATGGCGTCAAGCATCCAGACCAGATGAGTTTTGTTATTTTGATCATCATACTCGAACAACGGGTTCATGGATGCCGGATCCATTCTTATTTCGCCCTGAGCCCAGATCGCTGTATCCATCACATCTTGAAAAGTCTGCACCATTGCCTCTCCACCTGTCGCCGACGAATTGTCGGATCGGCTTTCCGTGCTGTTTGACTCCTCGTCGATCTTCCAGTCATATCCATAACTGCCCAAGGCCAAGATCATTTTTTCGGAAGGCACATCACCCTGCCTTTTCCTCAATATCGATAAGAACCAATCCTTGCTCGCTATCGGTCCTGGGGGACTCGTTGCCCAATGTTCATCGTATGCGATGAAGCATAGCAGCGCTATGTGTATTTTGGGCAACGCGGTGAGGGGCCGCGTGGACCAGCAATTACTAGAAGGGATTTACCAAACGGGACACTAGCTCTTGCAGAAACTTGTAATAATCCGAAAAGCTTTCCTCGGCAACCTCTTCGAAGTCGACGCATACGCCCGCCAGGCGGTTCTCTTTCGAATACGACATCAATTCCCCGATTGCATTGCTTCTGGCTTCGGGCCGGGCTAGCATTTCGGCCAATTTGGCGGAATCCCAGTCGTCTTCGAGAACATTGTTGACCATAGCCAAGACTTTCGTTTCCGGCTTATTCGATGCGATGAAATCCATGACCGATCTTTGATCGGTTGCGTTATCCTCCTTTAAAGTTCCGTCCACGGACGAAAGGTGTAGCCAATCCCCGATCACCACATCCAATTCATCAAGATGCGCCTTCAACGAGCTGAAGCTATTTTTATCCCAATTTACGAAGAAACCTGCTTTGATGGGGGACCATCCGAGGCCGAGCGATTTTTCCATTGCGGTCGAAAAGTTGGACGAAGACAGAGCGTCATGCTTACGGTAGCTGAAAATATTTGATAGGAAAATGGCGAGAATCAGGCCGCACAAAAGGCTGCAAATCAGGGCACCGAGTTTAACACGGAACCAACGCCGGTTATTGGGATCGTAAAAGACCGGGATGTCTCTTTTTTTATTCATGGATACATCCTGGCACTTCGACTGAGGGGGGATATGACGGAGGTTAACGCGTTGACACTGAGGATTTATAAGTATACTATCTAAAACCATTCAAAATGGTCAAAGGAAATTATTCTGAAGAAACAGAAAGAGGCTAGCAAACCGCAGTATTTTGAAATTACATTTTATTTTATTAATACGAAATATTATTGCAATAATATTGAAATTATTTAAAAACAAAAATAAAAACATTGTTTTCAACGGACCTGTCAGCAAAAACAGTACTATTATCCAGATAATAATGAGAAAACCCACCGCCCATTATCTTGATCACCAAACAACAATAAGCATAACATTAAATTAGTGCCTTAGTGCCTCTTGCAACAAATTCGGTGCTCGGCGGAGAGTAATATATTTCGATCGAGGAAGAACGAGTTACTCGGAAGTGATACGGTAGATCTTATCGTCGCCGGGATGGGGCTCTCCCCGTCCGTCCCGGTTGCTGGTGGTGAAATAGAGCGCCCCGTCAGGTCCCTGCGCCAGGTCTCGCAGCCGGCCATAGACGCCGGAATCCATATCCTTGGCGAACCACCGTTCGATTCGTCTCACTTGGAACCGGGTATCCTGCCGCGTGAGCTCGATTCGGATCAGAGTTTCGCTCCCAAGGGTGGCCACGAACAGGTTCCCTCGGAATCGGGGCATGAGCTTCCCGTCATAAAAGGTCATCCCGGCCAGCGGGGTGGTGGTCTTCCAGACGATCAGCGGATCGATATTTGGCTTCAGCCCTGGGGTGCCGACCACCAGCGGCCGCCGTAGTTGCCGCCCTTAACGATCACATTGATCTCGTCGTTGGCGAACAGACCGAACTCGCCCGTGGGGCCATGCTCCGAGCTGAACAG
>JARRJE010000279.1:0-4212 GCA_037379765.1 Deltaproteobacteria bacterium | reverse complement strand
GAAGATAAATTTCTCAGGTAATTTTAATTTTGACCTGATTTTTTCTAGGACGTGGTTGTCCTTGATGGGTTTGAAACATTCTGCGGGACCGAAATAAACGGTTTTGATTTTTTCGGGAGGGACTTTTACATACCTAACAAAATCATGTGCCGAAAACTTCGAGACCGAGACGACTAATGATGCTTTCCTGCAATACAAAGGCATAAATATCTTATTATATGTCACATCAATTCTACTATAGAATTTTTCATATTCCGGCACAAACCAATCCGCACCATGCTGGACTATTATTGATTTTTTCTTTGTTATTAATGGAGTAGAAAATTTTGGATTTAAAATTATATCAACTTTATATCTTTTGGCAGTGACAGGTACACAAAATTGATCCCAGAAAAATCGAGTCTTTGCCCGCAAATGCAGCTCTTTGACATTCGTAAAGTCAGAATATCTTCCTATATTTTCCCTCTCAGAATAAAAAAGAAAGTATTCATTCAACTTGTCTATCTCTAATAATTTGTCGACCAGATTGCGCGTGTAGACCCCGACTCCACCCTTTTCATTATAACATCGAAGCATTATGGCTATTTTCATTTGGAGAAATTCCCGTTAATTGAACTTTGCCTTGATTTTCACGGTCCTTATCGCCTTCCGGTCATAGGACCTCGGCCTGCCCTCCCACCGAAACATCTCGCGAACTTTCAGCTACTTTTCGGTATCTTAGAATCGTGGCAGGTACTCCTGCCACGATTGAAAAATCCGGGATATCTTTAGTCACTACCGCTCCTGCTCCGACCACGCACCCATCACCAATATTGACCCCGTCGATGATTCTCGCCCCGACTCCTATCCAAACGTCATCCCCGATACGAATCCCTCGGGCCATGCCTTCCTGTTTCATCATGGGGATATCGAGGCAACGGTAATCGGGATTTCCTGAAATAATGACCGAATGCGCGCCAATGCTTACATGCGATCCTATGGTTATATTCCCACGGCTTGCCCGCACATAACAGAATGGCCCGATAGAAACTTCATTAGCCACGGAGATCGAAGCGGTTGCACATGAGAGGGCCGTACGACCGGCGACCAGCACATCGTTGCCGATTGAGATAGACGACTGCTTTCCTTTGGCGTCAAGAAGGACATGCTCATCGATATAGACATTATTGCCCAAGATAATCCTGCCTGGCGAGCGCAGGGTCACAAAGGGGCCGATGACCGTGCCCGTCCCCATGGCAGCAAAAATTTTTTTGTAGAAAACCTTTCGAAGCGCAAAGCCCAGGGAACCGGGAAGCCTTGAAAATAGGATCATGAGGAACTCATAGCGGAAAAAATCACGCAAGGTCTCGCTGCCAACGTAAATCTGCTGGTATCTCGCCCAAGCAGTTTCGTAGTCCTTTTCCAGCGATTCACTAATGGCCCTTTTGCTTCGGCTTCCGGATGATGAAAATTTATCGTCCATACACTTTTGCAATCACATTTTTTCATTCATATGATTTTCCACTGAATCCGTCTCTCGTTGCTCAATATAGATTTGGAACCAGACCTCTAAGCTCAACAACATCCAAAGCCGTACATGATGATCAGCTTTGTAGTTGCGATGTTCTTCAATCAACCGCGCAACAGTATTTTTTTGAATAAAATTTTCTTTCACCAATCGCGATTCGAGGAGAACATTCTTGAGAAAAGCATAAAGCTCATTCCTGAACCAATATGCGATTGGAAACATAAATCCCTGTTTTTTTCTCTTCAATATCTCCGGCGGCAGGTATCTGTCCGCCACTCTGCGCAAGACATACTTCAACTCCCTGCCTCTAATCTTCTGATTTTCCGGGAAGCGGGCCATATATTCGACCAAGGTATGGTCCAGAAAAGGAGAACGTGCTTCCAGACCGTGCGCCATATTCATTCTGTCAGTAAGCATAAGAGTGTGCTCTGTGAGCCTGGTCATGAAGTCTGCATAGAGCATTTTGTCCAGCGACGTTGTCGCATTCGGTTTTAAATATTGCTCGACGATAATTTCAGAGGATCGATTCTCTCTCAATATCTTCCAGAGCGAGTCTCCAAGAAGGTTTTTCTTATCTTGATGACTGAAACGGAAGAAAGCCGTTGCCTCCGCATATCTCTCCCCTTCCGAGAAGAAGGACAACTGGTGCATCCATCTTGCACGCTGGGTGAAACTTTTATAAGTGAAACTGTCCGGGATGGTTTTGATGACAGGGCCGATTAGCGCTTGCCTTAGGAGAATGGGTAGGTAAGCATAATAATTAATGTAATTTACCCCAATATACCGATCGAATCCGGCAAACAGCTCGTCTCCCCCATCCCCGCCCATGACCACTTTAACGTGCTGGGAAGCCAACCGGGCGGCATGAAACATACAGGCGGCGATGGGATCAGAAGGTTCATCGAGATGCCAGGTCATCAATGGCAACAGCTTGACCAGATCGGCTTTTACAACTTCTTCAATGTGTTCCGTATGGTATTTGCCGGCAACCATTCTGGCATAGGGCAATTCATTATAATCCTGTTCTGCGACCCCGATGGCAAACGTCTTGAACGAAGAGGGAAGATGATTGCCCATGAATGCCACAATGGTGCTGGTATCCATTCCCCCGCTCAAAAAAGCCCCTACCGGTACGTCACTTACCAGATGAGATCTACAGCAATCCGATAATTTATCACGCAAACCCTCGACAAACTCATCATCCGAAAGCGCCAACTTTTCGGTGAAGAATAGGTCCCAGTACCGGTTGATTCTGATTGTGCCCTTTTCATACACCAGAAAATGGCCGGCCGGCAGTTTCTTGATATCTTCGAACATAGTTCGAGGGGAGGGAATGAAGCGCAGAGAGAGATAGTGGTGAAGCGCCTCAAAGTCCATTTTGCGCTCGATGCCGGAAGCTGCCAGAATTGATTTCACTTCTGAGGCAAACAGGAATTTTTGGCCGCCGATGAAAGCATAAAAAAGAGGTTTCTGGCCGATGCGATCCCTGGCGAGAAATAACTTTTGGGCCGAGCAATCCCAAATAGCAAATGCAAACATCCCGTTGAGCTTTTCGACGCACGTTTCCCCAAATTCCTCGTACAAATGAATGATGACTTCGGTATCGGTCCTGGTCCTGAAGACATGCCCCTTCTTCAGCAGTTCCTTTCTGAGAGCTTGATAATTATAGATCTCGCCGTTATAGACGATCCAGACCGTTTCATCCTCATTACAGATCGGCTGCTTCCCGGCATCGAGATCAATAATGCTCAACCGTCGATGTCCCAAGCCGACACCGTCCCGGAGATAAAAACCTTCATCATCCGGCCCCCTGTGGGATAGGGTGCTTGCCATTCTCTGCAATTCGACTTATTCCGTCCTGCCGGAGTTTATTATTCCGCAGATCCCGCACATGATGAATTCTTCATCCCTTTCTCGAGAAAATTTCCTCCGCTGACGGAGAAATCAGAGAAGCCCATTTTGGGTAAACCATTCATTCGTGAATCTTAATCCTTCATCGAGGCAGACCGTGGGCTCGAATTTTAGAATTCCTCTGGCCTTGCTAATATCAAAGGCGGCGCTGTCGGTGAAAAACTTGAGGCTGCGGCTGGAGAACGGCGGTTCCTTGCCACTGATTGTAAAGGCGGATTCCACGGTCCTGGCAATGAGTTTCATCAACCCCAATGGCAGCTTGATTGGGGGAAGAGTTGCTTGCTGCGATCTCGCTATTTTCGCACTCAGATCCCGGAGGCGAACCGCCTCTGAGGAGGCAATGATGAAAATTTCCCCTACGGCGGCCTCAGCGATCGCGGCAAGGTCAAAAGCCTTTAAAAGATCGGACACATAGAGCGGGTGACGAAAATTATTCCCTTTGCCCACCATGAAAAACCGGCCCTTCTTGACGGCCCGAAACAACTTCAGCGTTCTCGGACATCTGGGGCCATAAACCCAAGCCGGTCGCAGAATGACGGTAGGCAATCCAGTTTTTTGATAGGCAGATGCAACTTTCTGTTCCCCGGCTAACTTTGTTTTTTCATATAGGATTTCAGGATGGCAGACCGTATTTTCATCGGCAGGCAATTTCGTTATCCGGCCGTAAACGCCGACACTGCTGCAATGGACGAATCGGCCCACCTGATGCACAGCGGCTGCTGCCAACAAATTTTCAAGTGCTTTGACATTCACTTCCCAGTAGAAGGATTCCGGCTGATTCACCTGTAAATGGG
>JARRJE010000278.1:2244-5861 GCA_037379765.1 Deltaproteobacteria bacterium | reverse complement strand
CTACCACCGGATCTGGTGCGTGGAAACCCACATTCGCCATATCGAGTTCCGGAAAGAAAGCCGTTTCCCCGGCTTCTACTATCGCTCTGACTTCCCGAGCGTGGACGAGGACAACTGGCATACCTTCGTTAACTCCACCTTCGATCCGGAGTCCAAGGAGTGGAAGTGTGAGCAAGTCAAGGTCCAAAACATCGTAGAAACCGATCCGTGGCTCTAATCCGGATTCGTTTGTAATTCGGTTGTTTTAAAAAAATCTCCAGGCACCTTGCGGGTGCCTGGAGATTTTTGTATAATGGCGGCCCGTCATTGCGCCCTGTGGTTCCATTGGTTGAGGCGGCAGAGCTAATTTCCCATAAAATCAAATACTTATTTGTCGGCTGACCCAAAGGAATCAACGGTTATTTATTATCCCAAGCTATGGAGGAATAGCATGACAGACGAGCACAACGCACCTGGGACGGGTGGAGTACTGGTCGTTGGCGGCGGCATCAGCGGGCTCACGGCCGCTTTGGAAGCCGCGGAGGTCGGGACCGACGTCTTTCTGGTGGAAAGAAACCCTTACCTGGGTGGCCGGGTGGCACAGCTGAACCACTATTTCCCCAAACTGTGCCCGCCGTCCTGCGGTCTTGAGATCAACTATCAGCGGATCAAGAAGAATCGGGGAATTCGCGTTTACACCATGACCGAGGTCAAAAGCATCGCCGGGAGCCCCGGAAACTACCAGGTCACCCTGGAGACCAAGCCGCGGTATGTTAACAGCAATTGCACCGGTTGCGATGCTTGCGTGGCGGTCTGCCCAGAAGAGCGGTCGAACGCTTTCAACTTCGGCATGGACAAGACCAAGGCCATTTATCGGCCGCACGAGCATTCCTTCCCCATGCGTTATGCCATCGACATGGACGCCTGCAGCAAGTGCGGCAAGTGCATCGAAGCGTGTGGTTACAACGCAGTCGAACTTGATATGCAGGGCAAGGAATTTACCGTTGATGTCAAATCCGTCATTTGGGCCACTGGCTGGAATCCTTATGATCCCACTAGGATGACCAACCTTAGGTTCAATGACAGCGACGCCATCATCACCAACATGATGATGGAGCGGCTGGCCGCGCCCAACGGTCCCACCGGCGGCAAGATCGTGCGCCCCGGCGACGAGAAGGAGCCCGAAAGCATTGCCTTTGTGCAATGCGCCGGCTCCCGCGATGAAAATCATCTGGAATACTGCTCCTACATCTGCTGCATGGCTTCCTTGAAGCAAATCACCTCTGTGCGGGCGCAATACCCCGAGGCAAAGGTTTACGTGTTCTACATCGATCTGCGGACTCCTGGCAAGTACGAGAAGTTCCGCGATAAATTCAAAGATGATCAGAACGTCACCTTCATCAAGGGTAAAGTAGCCGATATCATCCCCGAAGAGGATGGCGGCATCACCGTGGTGGCTGAAAATGCGGTCACCGGTGAGAAGGTCCAGCAGAAAGTGGACATGGCGGTGCTGGCCACTGGAATGGAGCCGGCGATGAAGGCCGCTGGCGGCCCCTTCGGTCTGCAGCAGGACAACAACGGATTCATTATCTCCGAAGAGGAGAAGACCCTGATGTCCGCTGGTTGCGCCAAGAAACCTATCGACGTGGTCACCTGCGCCCAGTCCGCGACTGCCGCTGCCCTGAAAGCCATTCAAGCTTCGAGGAGGTAAGAACCAATGGATAAGAAATATTGTGGATATATCTGTACGGGGTGCGGCATCGGCGAGGTGCTCGACATTGACGCCCTGTGCGGTGTGGTGAGCGAGAACGGCATCGAGTGCAAGACCCACCAGTCGCTTTGCAGCCAGGAGGGAATCGACTTCATCAAAGCCGATATCGATGCCGGCGTGAATACCGTGCTCGTCGGGGCCTGCTCCCCTCGGGTTCTCTCCCAGGAATTCGATTTCGGCGAGGACAAGATAACCGTCCGCGTCAACCTTCGCGAGCAAGTGGTCTGGGCCCGGGGCGAGGAGTACGATGAGGAGTATCTCATGGAGCTCGCTTCTGACTATCTGCGGATGGGCTGCAAGAAGGCCCAGAAGCAGGAGCTTCCCGAACCTTACAAGCTGGAGACTATCAATAAGCGGATTTTGGTGATGGGCGGCGGCGTCGCCGGCATGACTGCGGCGCTCGAAGCCGCCAAGGCCGGCCAGGAAGTGCTGCTGATCGAAAAGGAGGACAAGCTGGGCGGCAAGGCGGTCAATTGGCGGAAGCAGTTCCCTACCAAGGCCCCCTGGGCCGAGCTCGAAGAGCCCATGGCCCCGGCGTTGGCCAAGAAAGTGGAGGCCCATCCCAACATCACCGTGATGGCCAACACCGAGGTCGCCCGGATTTACGGCTGTCCCGGCAATTACGAGGCGACCCTGAAGCCGACCGGCACTAAGACCGAATGGGATGCCCCCTATCGGGTCACCGTCGATATGCAGGACAAGATCGACAAGGGCGAGCTGGAGGACCCCAATATGGGCCTCAAGGCTTACACCGAGGCCAACCCCGAGGCCGAGAAGGTTGGGGCCGTTGTTCTGGCCACCGGTTGGGAGCCGGCCGACGTCTCTGAATACGAGCATCTCGGCTACGGCAAGTTTAAGAACGTGGTCACCAATGCCGAGTTCGAGCGCATGGCCTCCGCCGGCAAGCTCACCCGTCCCTCAGACGGCAAGCCGGTGGAAAGCGTCGCCTTCGTGCAGAGCCCCGGCGGCGAGGAGCACGACAAGGATTTCCCTTACTGCAACTCGGTCACCAGCATGGTCGCTCTGAAGCAGGCCCAATATGTACGGGAGGACAATTCCGAAGCCAAGGCGTACATCCTGTATCAGCACATGCGGACCCCCGGCAATATGGAGATGTACTACAAAGCGGCCCAGAATGACGACGGCATCTTCCTGACCAAGGCCAAGGTGTTGAGCGTAGGTGAAGAAGGCGACGGCTCCCTCAATGTGGCCACCAAGGACACCCTTCTGAAAGAAGATGTCGAGTTGAACGTCGATATGGTGGTGCTTGCCGCTGGCATGGTGCCTACTACGGCCGGCGATAAAGCCGTGATCAACCTTGCCTACCGGCAGGGTCCCAGTTTCCTCGACCTGGAGTTGTTCGACGGGTATGCCGACTCCAACTTCATCTGTTTCCCCTATGAAACCCGTCGGACCGGCATTTACACCTGCGGCGGGGTTCGAAAGTCCACCACTTTGGAAGAGACGATCGACGACGCCGCCGGCGCGGCGCTCAAGGCCATTCAGTGCCTGGAATCCGCCGACCGCGGAGTGGCCGTCCATCCCCGTTCCGGCGATAAGACCTACCCGGAGTTTTTCTTCCAGCGCTGCACCCAGTGCAAACGCTGCACCGAGGAATGCCCTTTCGGCGCATTGGACGACGATCCCAAGGGGACTCCCATGCCCAACCCCACTCGCTGCCGGCGGTGCGGTACCTGCATGGGAGCCTGCCCCGAGCGGATCATCGGCTTCAAGGACTACAACATTGATCTGATCGGCTCCATGGTCAAGTCGGTCGAGGTACCCGACGACGATGAGGACAAGCTGCGCTTCGTGGCCTTCGTCTGCGAAAACGACGCTTACCCGGCTCTCGATATGGCCGGCATGC
>JARRJE010000278.1:0-2141 GCA_037379765.1 Deltaproteobacteria bacterium | reverse complement strand
CGGTTCGCTGCCTGGGTTCGGTGAATATGGTCTGGATCAAAGACGCCCTCTCCGCGGGTATGGACGGCGTTGTGTTGCTCGGCTGCAAATTCGGCGACGATTATCAGTGCCACTTTGTCAAGGGCAGCGAGCTTGCCGACCGACGGATGCAGAATATCGGCGAAACGCTGGGCAGTCTCGGCCTCGAGCCGGAACGAGTGGCCGTCAAGCAGGTCGCCATCAATGAATATGACCAAGTGCCGGTGATCCTCAACGAGTTCGTTGAGGAAATCAAGGAGCTCGGTCCCAATCCATTCAAGGGATTCTAAGCGAACGTTGCTAGAACAAGGGTCTGCCGGCGCCAGCCGGCAGACCCCTTCTATCCCATCGGATATAAAGTAGGTTACGATCCATCCATAGTGAGGGGGAAATCGAAATGCGGATAGAACCTGATTTGAAATTCATCGAATATTTGAAGAGCGCCGGTGGTGATACGCTGAAGAAATGTTACCAGTGCGCCACTTGCTCGGTCGTGTGCCCATTGGGTACGGATGAGAGTCCCTTTCCCAGGAAAGAGATGATCTGGGCTCAATGGGGTCTGAAGGAAAAGCTGGTGGCTGATGCGGACGTCATGCTTTGCCACCAATGCGGCGACTGCACCGCATATTGCCCTCGTGGAGCCAAGCCTGGCGACGTGCTGGGGGCAATCCGCGCCTATGCCTACACTCATTTCGGTTGGCCGCAGGGCTTGGCCCGCTTTGTCAGCGAGGGCAAGAACCTGCCGCTGATCATCGGTATCCCGGCCTTGCTGGTGCTGGTCGTCTGGTACCTATCCGGCGGCATGCACCTTCCTGCCAGCGGACACGTCGATTTAGGAAATTTCTTTGGCGAAGGGCTGTATTTCGGCTTCACCAAAAATGTGCTCATTATCGATGCCATTTTCGTACCCGCCTTCTTTTTCGCAGTTTTTGCGGCCTATCGCGGAGTTTCCAACATGTGGCGGAGTATGAGCGCGCAGCTGCCGGCCGGCTCCGATTTCCGGCCATCTGTGAAACAGTTCACGATCGCCTTCCTGTGGCCGGTAATAAAAGAGACCCTGGCCCACAAGCGTTTCCAGGAGTGCGGTGCCAACAAGAACCGGACCAATGGTCATATGCCGCTGCTTTTCTCTTTTATCGCACTGCTGGCAGTCACGAGCTATTCGTTTGTGCGTAAAGACGTCTGGGGTTTGCTGGACCCGGCCATGCACGGTCCCCTCCATCTGGGAGACCCGGCCAAGATTCTGGCTAATATTGCCGCGGTTGCTCTCATCGTTGGTATCGCTATCATCTGGGCCAATCGATCCCGGATGGAAGAGGAAGGTAAGGCAACGCCAACCTATTATGACTGGTTTTTGATCGCCGAGATTGCAACTGTTGGCGTGACCGGCCTGCTGGCCGAGTTGACACGGCTGATCAATATCCCGGTGCTTGCCTATCTTTTCTATTACCTGCACCTAGTTTCGATCCTGATGCTGTTTATCTACATGCCATACACCAAGTTCGCTCATATGGTCTACCGGACGTTTGCGATGGCATTCGAACGATACAGGGAAAGCACCTTCGCCCATCCGGCCAAGGAACAGGCCTAAAAAACCGGTTCTTCTGGAAGAGCGGTGCCCCTCTTGAGGAAGGGCGCACCGCTCTCCGTTTCCCCTCTTCCTGCGGTTTAAAAAGGCATTGCTTTTTGCCGCAAAACCCATTATGGTGTCGCGTCACGCTGGCGTAGCTCAATTGGTAGAGCAGCTGATTTGTAATCAGCAGGCTGCGGGTTCGAGTCCCATCGCCAGCTCCAGTTTGGAATAATTTAAATTTTTTTGCGCACCCGCATCGGCGTGTGGCATAGTATAGATTTGACGGATTGCCGGAGGGGTTCCCGAGCGGTCAAAGGGAGCAGACTGTAAATCTGCCGGCTCAGCCTTCGGAGGTTCGAATCCTCCCCCCTCCACCATGCAAATCTGGCTGGAAGGAGAGTCGGCGAGAGCGAGAGCACCCCGGCGCTTTCAAAGACCCGCTGGAAGGCCGATCATCACCTGGCAGGATCAGAAGCGGGAATAGCTCAATTGGTAGAGCATCAGCCTTCCAAGCTGAGGGTTGCGGGTTCGAGACCCGTTTCCCGCTCCA
>JARRJE010000277.1:0-3621 GCA_037379765.1 Deltaproteobacteria bacterium | reverse complement strand
CTTCAACTGCCAAAATGATATCAAGGACCGGCGAGTCAGAGTTCTTCACAACTTGAGCTTCGTCGAAGATCCCACCCGTATCTTCAGGGCCATCCGCTTCGAGCAGCGCATGCAGTTTCGGCTGGGCGGCCACACCGAACGGCTGCTGAAGAGTGCTGTCAAGATGGAGCTCTTCAACCGGGTTTACGGCCGCCGTTTCTTCAACGAGCTGCGACTGATTCTTGCCGAGGAGAACCCGCTTCCCATCGTCCGCCGCCTGGCCCAGTTCGACCTGCTCAGGTTCCTCCAGCCCGGCCTGCAACTCGACCAGCGGCTGACCAACATCCTTGGGGACACGCAGCGTACTCTCGATTGGTACCGGCTTCTCTACCTGGATATTCCATATCGGCCATGGCTCGTTTATCTGCTTGCCCTGACCGCTCGCATTCCGATCAAGGAATTGACGGGCTTCTGTGAACGGTTCGAGGTGCCTGAGCGTTACCGCAGCCTGCTGCTTGAGGAAAAGGTCGAAGTGGGCAAAATCGTCCGGACTTTCACACAGCGTTCACTGCTGCAGCCGAGTGAGGTGTATTGGCTGCTGCAGGATCTGACCGAGGAGGGGCTCCTTCACCTGATGAGCATGACCCGTAAGAAGGCAGGGAAAAAGGCAATCTCCAATTACGTCACCACATTGCGGCACGTCCGCACCGAGCTTCGGGGGGCCGACCTCAAAGAGATGGGCTATCCACCGGGCCCCATTTACCGCACCATCCTCAATCACTTGCTGGAGGCCAGGCTCGACGGCCGCATTCAGAACCGGGCCGACGAAATCGAGCTTGTTCGCCGCCATTATCCCTTGGCGCGGGCTAAGGCCCAAGCTACCTGAACCAGGAAAAAATCCAATGGATTTCCATAGAATTATCACCGAAATCGCTGTGCTGGCACCGCCCTTTCTCCTTGCCCTCACCGTGCATGAGCTGGCGCACGGCCTCATTGCCTATCGACTGGGTGATCCCACCGCCGCCCGCATGGGGCGCCTCACTCTCAACCCGATGCGGCACCTCGATCTCTGGGGGGTGCTCGCTTTTTTGATCATGAAGATAGGTTGGGCCAAGCCGGTGCCGGTCAATCCGGTCTATTTCCGCAATCCGGAGCGGGGGATGCTCTGGGTTGCGCTCGCCGGCCCGGGCGCCAACCTCCTGCTTGCACTGGCAAGTACCCTCGGGACCAGACTTCTGGCTTTGGCCGCGCCCCATCTACCCTCCTTCTTCTGGTGGCCGGCCCTGCAAATGATGGCGGCAAGCATTTGGATCAACATCGTGCTCGCAGTCTTCAACCTGCTGCCCATCCCGCCGCTTGACGGCAGCAAGATCCTAGCCGGCTTTCTGCCACGCGGCCCGGCCGCCGCTTTCGCCAGAATCGAGCCTTACGGGTTCGTCATCCTTCTCGTCCTGTTTTACACCGGTGCCCTGTGGAAAATTATCTCGCCTATCATCTCCTTTGCCCGCGGAGTCATTACCGGCTGAGGTTGGAAAGAGGGGAATGAGCTCATCGGCGGTTTCGCGCCTCAGGAATTCAAAGTCAAATAAAAAAGGACGGGGAAAACCCGTCCTTTTGCTGACCTAAGACAATGGTCGAATCAACTCACGGCATGTTGCTCTCAATCCGTTTGTGACTTTGATCGGCCACCATTCCCTCCATGGCTCCGGAGAAGTCCTTGAGCACGAACATGGCCTCTCGTACATAAGGATCCTCCTTAAGACCCTTCCGCCATCTCTCATCCTTGCTCTTAGAGTCCTGATCCGCCTCCTTATCCTCTGTCTCGGTATCGCCAAGGGCATGCATATGGGAAAAGATTTTGCTTTCGGCCTCGGCCTGCTGCCGTTCCTGCTGCATTTTCTCCAGCTGCAAGGTCTGCCGGGTTTCCTGCCGCTTGGCCTCAAGCTCTTTGATCCGTTCTTTAATCTTCCTAAAATCGGCGCTTTCCGCCACGCGCTCGCTGCTTTTCACCTTCAGGGGGCCAAGAGCCGACACCGCCTCCGGCCATCTGGAGAATGAGACCGGCGAGATGGTGTCCCAGGGCAGGGAGTGATCCAAATACTTCTCGCCGGTTTTCATGCCACTGAACCAGTCGGGAAGGATGATATCCGGGACCACCCCCCGGTCTTGGGTGGAGGCTCCGGTGATGCGATAGAACTTTTCGGTTGTGATCTTGAGGGCGCCGAGGGGTTTATATTTGTCCATGTTGCTGAAAGGGACCCCCCGGTCCAGATCGATCACCGCCTGCACCGTGCCTTTGCCGTGGGTGTGGTCGCCGCCGACGATGATGGCCCGCCCGTAATCCTGCAAAGCGCCGGCGACGATCTCTGAGGCCGAGGCGCTGAACCGGTTCACCAGTACCACCACCGGGCCGTCGTATTCGCTGCCGCTTGCCGTGTCGGACAGGGTCTGGATCTTGCCTCCGCTTTCTCGGACCTGAACGATGGGGCCTTTGTCGAGGAAGAGCCCTGCGGTCATCACCGCGTCATTGAGGGAGCCGCCACTGTCGTCGCGCAGATCGACGATGATGCCGTCAATGTGATTGGCCGTGAGTTTCCGCAGCGCCTTTCTCGTGTCGTCGGTGACGTTACGGCTTTTCTCGCTTGCCTCGAAGTCCCGATAGAAGCCAGGAATTTTGATATAGCCGAAAGTACCTTTGCCATCCGGACTCGGGATCAAGGCCGATTTGACAAAGGTCTCCTCGATCTGCACCACGTCCCGAACGATAGGGATCACCAGTTGGGTGCCGTCGGGTTTGCGCACGGTGAGCCTGACTTCGGTGCCTTTCTGGCCCCGAATCAAGCTCACGGCATCCCGTAGGTTCATGTCGGTAATATCGACCGGCTCCTCGTCGCCTTGGCCCACCTTGAGAATGACATCTTCGGCCTGAAGCTGACCCTGTCGAGAAGCAGCGCTGCCGGGAATGACGCTCTCGACCTTGACATAACCGTCTTCCTCACGGAGGCGGGCGCCGATGCCCTCGAGGGAGCCTCGCATGTGGATATCGAAATCTTCCTTAAAAACCGGAGGCATGTACATAGTGTGGGGATCGAAGGATCTGGCAATAGCGTTGAAGTAGCTGTTGAAATAATCCTTGTCTTTGTCTTCGAGCAACCGTTTCAGGTACTCTTCATTGCTCTTCAGGACCTTCTGCCGCGCTTTTTCCATCAGGCTTTTCCGGGTTCCGGCCCCAATCTTTGCCAGGGGTGTCTTCCCAAGACCCTTATCATCAATTAAGCCGAGGAAACGTCTCTCTAACTGGAACTTGAGGAGTTGGTGCCATCTGTCCCGAAGCTCCTGTTCGGTCCGGCAGTAGTCCACTTTTTTCGGATCCAGCTCCAGGGACTCGTCCTTAGTGAAATCAAAAGGAACGGCGAAGATCGTCGGCAACTCCTTCTGGACGAAGGCGATCCTTTTTCGCAGGATATCGGATGCCACGTTCGGCAATTCGATATTTCCTTTGTTGATCTCGTCGTCGATCCGAGTCGAATAGGTTTGCAGCCGCTTCACATCCTCGGCGAGAAGAAATTTCTTCTGAAAATCGAGCCCTTCGAGATAAATGGCAAAGGCGTCCTTGGAGAGTTGGTCGTCAAAGTGTTTGTG
>JARRJE010000276.1:0-6056 GCA_037379765.1 Deltaproteobacteria bacterium | reverse complement strand
GATTTGAACCCGTGTTGCCGGCGTGAAAGGCCGGTGTCCTGGACCTGGCTAGACGACGGGGACTAGGAGGTGGCTGGTGGGTCGTGTTGGACTCGAACCAACGACTCTCTGCTTAAAAGGCAGATACTCTACCAACTGAGTTAACGACCCGCCCAATTAAACAGGGGGATATTCTTACTCGAATCAATTCGCCCTGTCAAGCAAATGCGCTCTCCTTTTTTCGCATTTTCCAGGCGTTCCTGCCACCTTTTTTTCTCTGTTTTCATCAGGGATGATCCATCTGCCGAACCAACAATTCATACCCCCGCTATCGCCCGTTGCCGCCCGAAATTCCTTGTGGAGCGGAGTCGGGTCTGCTATAAGTTCGGTTTGTTTTCCGCAGACTTCCAACCTGAATTCCGCCTGAAAGGAGCCCCAATGGCAGGACTGCTCTCCAATACAGCCAGCCTGGTGCGCTATGCGGTGGAGGGCGAACTGCCCGCCAATTTCTGGGATTTCGCCGCCGACCGCATCCGCCAGTATTCGTTCCGGGATATCGACGATACCTTCGAGGAGCGCTCCATCGGCTGGGTGTCGGTCATGAATATGTTCGACAGCCAATTCGCCTACGCCTCCTATGCTGCCGGCGACTACATCATGCTCTCCCTGCGGATTGACGAACGGAAGGTGCCGCCCGCCCTTCTCAAGAAATTCTGCCTCAAGGAAGAGGAGCGGGTCAAAAGGGAAAAGGAGCTGCCCCGGCTCTCCAAGCGGCACCGCTTGGAAATCAAGGAAAACGTCCACCTGATGCTCCTCAAGAAAGCCATGCCCGGCACCGCGGTCTACGACCTTTCCTGGAACCTGGCCGAGGGTACGGTGCTCTTCTTCTCCACCAACAAGAAGGCTCAGGAGACCCTGGAGGAGTTCTTCAAGGAAACCTTTGATCTGCATCTGGTCCTCCAGATCCCTTACCTCACCGCCGACCACCTCCTCGCCCCGGCCGAACGGGAGGCGCTCGAGCGGCTCACCCCCGAAATCTTCATCTGAGACCCTCTATGGACCTTGTCGATCTCATTGCCGAAAAAAGATTTCTCGGCCAGGAGTTCCTCACCTGGCTCTGGTATAAAAGCGACGAACGGGGCGGCACCATCGAGCTGCCGAACGCCGGCGACATCCAAGTGGTATTTGAAAAGCACATGCTTCTTGAATATGGCGAGGGTGAAGCCCTGGAGAAGGCCATCTGCCAAGGGCTCCACACGGAGCTGCGGGAGGCGCGCACCGGTCTCATCACCGGCAAGAAGCTGGAGCAGGCCCGGATCATGCTGGTGCTCGGGGAGTACGAGTTCCACCTGACCCTCAAGGGCAGCCTCTTCGAGTTTCGAAGCGTCAAGCTGCCCACAACCATGGCCGGCGTTGAAGAGGGGGACGATCCGGAGGCGGTGGAGGGCCGCCTGCTGGACCGGGCGGGCCTCTACGAAACAGCCGTGCACACCGTGGATGAACTGTTTCGACTGTTCCTCAAGGTCCGGGTAAGCCCGGAGTGGCCGGAGGAGATGGAACGGGTACGCACCTGGATCAACAAACCCCGGTAGGTAAAGGCCCACATGCACCGCATCTTCGCACGATCGCGACCGCCCGCATAGCGCTGCTATAGCGACCGGTCGCGCTTGTGCAAATCTGCTGCACCTGTGGACCTTTACAAGCCCGAAGCGAACGTTCTCCGGCTGCTTTCACTTTGCGGTGAAACCGTCATCGGGTTGGAGGTGCATGCTCAGCTCACCACCGAGAGCAAGATCTTCTGCGGCTGCTCCACTGCCTTCGGCAGGCCGCCCAACACCAATACCTGCCCGGTGTGCCTGGGGATGCCCGGCTCGCTCCCCGTTCTGAACGAAAAGGTGGTGGAATACACCATGAAGATGGCGCTTGCCACCCATTGTGAGATCCGCCGCCTCAACCAGTTCGCCCGCAAGAACTACTTCTATCCCGATCTCCCCAAGGGATACCAGATCAGTCAATTCGAGCTGCCCATCGCCGAGCACGGCTGGGTGGAGATCGAGACCGACGCCGGCCGCAGGAAAATCGGCCTCACCCGCATCCACATGGAGGAGGACGCCGGCAAGCTGGTCCATGACGAACGGGAGCCCAAGAGCTACGTGGACCTGAACCGCACCGGCACGCCCCTCATGGAGATCGTGAGCGAGCCGGACATCCGCTCTCCCGAAGAAGCGGCCGCCTATCTCAAGAAACTGCACGCCATCATTCGCTATCTCGACATCAGCGAGGCCAACATGCAGGAGGGCAACTTCCGCTGCGACGCCAACATCTCCCTGCGGCCGGTGGGGCAGAAGGATTTCGGGACCCGCACCGAGCTCAAGAACATGAACTCCTTCCGCAACGTGCAGCGTGCCCTGGAATACGAGGTGCGCCGCCAGCGGGACATCCTGCTCGACGGCGGCGAAGTGGTCCAGGAGACCCTGCTCTGGGATCCGGCCCAGGGGGTGACTGTTTCCATGCGCTCCAAGGAAGAGGCCCACGACTACCGCTACTTCCCCGACCCGGACCTGGTGCCGGTGGAGATCGACGAGGCCTGGATCGAGCGGATGCGGGCCGGGCTCCCCGAGCTGCCCGATGAGCGGCGTGCCCGGTTCGTGGCGGAGTACGGCTTGCCGGAGATGGACGCGGAAGTCCTCACCTCCGACCGGGATCTGGCCGAGTACTTCGAGACCGCCCACCGGGGCTATCCCCAGCCCAAGAAGCTCGCCAACTGGATCATGACCGAGATCATGCGGGAGCTCAAAGGCGAAGAAGGGGTGGACATCCGCAGCTTCCCGATCAGCCCCGAAAACCTGGCGGCCCTCCTCGCTATGATCGACAAGGGCACCATCAGCGGCAAGATCGCCAAAACGGTGTTCGAAGAGATGCTCGCCTCCGGCAAGGACCCCGAAACGGTGGTGAAGGAAAAGAACCTGGTGCAGATGAGCGACGAAGGAGAGCTGCTCGCCCTGGTCCGGGCCATCGTTGCCGAAAATCCCGGGCAGGTGGAGCAGTACAAGGCGGGAAAGACCAAGATCATCGGCTTCTTCGTGGGCCAGCTCATGCAGCGAACCAAGGGCAAGGCCAATCCCCAGCTGGCCAACCGCCTTTTTGCCGAGGAGCTTTCGAAGTAGCATTAACGCGTCCACGCCCCTATCAGCTCGAGGCGGGCGGACGAGAGGCGCTGAAAAACCATTGGCACGCAGCCGAGCACCGGAGTAGCTGCCGAAAAAGGAGTTTGCGCTGTTTGAGCCCGGCAGGGGCGAGTTTGCAAACTCCCGGCAGCTTTGAGGAGCGTGGGGAACCCGCTGTATGGCAAGTGACACGGGCGGCCTTTTCCTTTGGTTTGTTTTCTCTGGGCGAGCAAAATGAACGACCTAAAAGGGGGGCCTGTACTTCCGTTGGTCCACGCGAAGGGAATCCATCTTCTCATCGCGATGCTGACGGCGGTTAGCTAACAGGAGGTTCCCATCTTGAAGACATCCGGGCAGAACAAAAGCGAGGGCCACCGGCAGCGGCTGCGGGACAAATTCCTGGAGCGGGGGCTCGACGGTTTTCGGGATGATGAGGTGCTGGAGCTGCTCCTCACCCTGGGCACCCCGCGCAAGGACTGCAAGGAGCCGGCCCGGGCGCTGCTCAAAAAGTTCGGCTCCCTGCCGGCGGTGCTCGAAACTTCTAATTCCGAGTTGCAGAAGGTCAAGGGGGTAGGCCCCAACAACTGCTTCGCCCTTCATTTCATCCACGGCGTGGCCCGCCGCTATCTGGGCGAGCGGCTCAAAGGGAAAAGCTTTCTGCGTTCCTCCCGAGAGGTGGCCGACTACCTCATCCACACCCTTCGCGATCTGGACCGGGAGGTGTTCGCCGCCATCTTTCTCGACAGCGAGCACGCCATCATCGCTTGCGAAATCGTGGCCGAGGGCACCATCAACACCAACACCATCTACCCCCGCGAATTGATCAAGCGGGCCTTGGCCCATAACGCCGCCGCCCTGGTGGTGGCCCACAATCACCCTTCCGGCAGCCTTCAGCCCTCCCCGGAAGACCGCCGCCTCACCGGCCTTCTCCATCAGGCCTGCTCGCTCATGCACCTCCGGCTGCTCGATCACTTCATCATCGGCGGCGGCAGCCCCTTCAGCTTCGCCGACCAGGGGCTCATGGAGGAGATCCGGCGGGAGTACCCCCTGCCGTAACCGATCACGGGGAAGCACAAGGTGAAGCCCGCGAAAGCGGAATTTGTAAGCGGTCACAAGGCGCCGCAGATCTTAGCGATTAGCGTCGGCAGCAGCGCCGACAAAGCGGCATTCCCGCTATAATACAAGGTATGCGGACAGGCCGCTGACAAAGGAGATGTGGTGCCTTGTAACCGCTCAGGCCTTGCCGCGATGACCGGCCGCCCCTTTCCGCGCCAACCCACCGGCCTATACTTTCATATCCCTTTCTGCCGCACCAAGTGCAGTTACTGCGCCTTCACCTCCTATCCCTGTCCGGACCGGCCTCCGGCCGGCTACCCTGCATCGGTGGCCAAACAGCTCGAGTTGCTCTCCGCCCATCCCCTGGTGGGGGAGCTCATTTTCGGCAGCATCTACATCGGCGGCGGCACGCCCACCATTTACGGGGCGGAAGCCCTGGCCGACCTGATCGAACAAGCCCGGGCCCTTCTTTCTTTTGCCCACGACATCGAAATCTCGGTCGAAACCAACCCCAACACGGTCACTCCGGCCAAGTTAGTTCGGCTCCATCGGGCCGGATTCAACCGGTTGAGTATCGGGGTGCAGTCCTTTTCCGACTCGCTGCTGGCCTTCATCGGCCGCAGCCACTCCGCCGCCGAGGCCCACCGGGCGCTCCGCTCCGCCCGGGAGGCCGGGTTTACCAATCTCAACCTGGACCTGATTTATGGTCTTCCCAACCAGACCCCGGCCGATTGGCAGGCCACCCTGGAGGCGGCCCTTTCCCACGAGCCGGAGCACCTGTCACTGTACGAATTGATGGTCGAGGAGGGAACCCCGTTCGCAGCACGGGCCAAGCGGGGCGAGCTGCCTTTGCCCGATGAGAAAGCGGTACTCGAAATGGAAGAAATAACCCGAAATTTGCTCCCATCCCATGGTCTCCGGCGCTATGAAATCTCCAATTACGCCAAATCGGGATACGAGTGCCGCCACAATATCAACTACTGGCAGAATGGCGACTACCTGGGCCTGGGGGCAGGTGCCGTCTCGGGCCTGGCCGGAATCCGCATCAAAAGCGTGGAAGACCCCGCCCTGTTCGCCCGTTCCGAACTGGAGGCCCACTTCGGCCTCACACTGCAAGAAGTGTACGGTGACCTCCTCGACCGGCTGACGGCACAAGGACTGCTCGCCGTCGAAGCCGACCAGCTCCGTTTCACCGATCGAGCGCTGCCCGTGGCCAATCAGGTGCTCTCCCAGCTCGTCTAACCTTCATTGATCGCTTGCGGATCATTTCCGGCTTAGGGTAGATTCCGGGTAAATTCCAGAAAAGGAACCAACATGGCCAAACCGAAGAACGCCTTCCGCTGCAACGCCTGCGGTGCCCTATTCAGCAAGTGGTCCGGTCAGTGCCCCGACTGCGGCGAATGGGACGCTCTGGCCGAGGCACCGCCAACCCTGCTGCAGCCCGCCAGAAAAGGGTTCGCCGGCTACGCCGGCACAGGCGCCGCGGTGCAGAGCATGGCCGAGGTCACCCTGGAAGACGAAGAGCGGCTGGGCACGGGGTTAGGCGAACTCGACCGGGTGCTGGGCGGCGGACTGGTGCGGGGTTCGGTGGCCCTCATCGGTGGCGATCCCGGGGTGGGCAAAAGCACTCTTCTACTCCAGGTCTGCTGCCGGCTGAGCGAGAAGATGAAGGTGCTCTACGTCACTGGTGAGGAATCGCTCCGGCAGATCACCATGCGGGCGCAGCGGCTGGAGCTTCCCGACCGCAAGCTGCTCCTGCTCGGAGAAACCCAGGTGGAGGCCATCTGCGAGATCGCAAGCCGCGAGCAGCCCCAGGTGCTGGTGATCGATTCCATCCAGACCATGCAGGTGGCC
>JARRJE010000275.1:0-4309 GCA_037379765.1 Deltaproteobacteria bacterium | reverse complement strand
GACCATTCGACAATCCACATTTTTTAACGGCAGAGACGTAGGGTCGGCGAGCGTCGCTGTCAAGGGGTCTTGGGGCATTTGCAGGTTCGATCGGCGAAGTCGCGGCCGGGGCTGGCCATGCCCGGACAGGGAGGGTTTTCGCCCGGGTGGCCTTGTGAAGGGCGTGCCTCACCTGGGGTCGAAGTTGAGGCTACGTCCTTTGTCGAGGCTATGTATCGAAGAGCGGCAGCTGGCGGGCCGTAGTTATTCGAAGTCGAGCCGCTCCCCGAGATCGATGGCTGGCGGAGCCAGCAAGAATCGGAGCGCCTGGACGACATCTGCCCAAGGAGGCGGCCTCGAGCAGTAGTGCCTGCGCGACATCGCTCGCAAGATGGCGATGACGTTGAGCGCGATCATTCGCAGCAAGCCGAGGGCGAAGACGGCCTTTGGATCGGTTATCCACGGCGTCCTGCGCGCGTCTTCCTTCCAGACCACGTCGGCGGTCCAGTGGCCGTTGTTCTCGCACCGCCAGTAGAGGCGGATGGCCGCCAACCAGCCGGCGCCCTTCAGCCGTCCTTGAGGTAGGTTGGTTGCGAAGTACCGATTCCCGGTCGTCTCCGCGTCGTCCTTGTTGACGGTCCGTTCCACGCGGACGAGTTGGCGAGCGTGCCCCCAGCAGAGAAAGCCGGAGATGGTGACGCGCCAGAGGCGGTGCGTCACGGTACCGCCCTTCTCTCGTCGGGTAACGACGTGCTCGGCCTCCTCGGCTTTGCACTCTGCCAGCAGGCGCTTGGCCTCGCTGTGAATGTCACCTGCGGGCTGCTTGATGGCCAGGATGTAGGCCAGGTCGTTGTCGTGAATGAGGCTGGCATGCTCGAGCGAGCCGTTACCCGCATCGGCGATAATCGCCTCGAAGAGGCCGGTCCGCTTGTAGGTGGTCAGCAACTCGCGGGTGAAGTCGCAGACCGCGCCCATCTCGTTGGTGGTCCCGGGGATACCGCGCCGGTCGATGCATACGGTGGCCATGGACGACACGAGGTGGGCGCCATGAACTCGCGCCAGCCCGTACGGCGCACGGCCGTCGGGCCGGACCGGTTGGACGTCCGGGTGGTCCCAGCGGTGCAGCTTGGCCAAGCACTTGCCGTCGATGGCAACCAGCCCAATGGGAAGACGAACCGGCTACAGGTTGCCTCGCCGATGTTCCGCCTTCACCTGGCGGTGTAGCGCCGGCCGCAGCTCCGACGGCTCGAGCGCCAGCAGGGTATCTCGCAGCGTCGTGTCGCTGATTCGCTGCCGGATACCCGTCGTTTGCCGCAAGTCGACGCTGAGCTCATCGGATTGTCGCTCCACGTCGCGTAGCGACCGCAAAGCCGACACGCAGCCGAGCATCAGCGCGTAGACCAGCCCGAGATACGAGTGCCGGCGACCACGCCGATCACGCCGATCGGGCAACCGACGCAGCTCGGCATCGCGAAGCCGGCGGAATACCGCCTTCTTTGTGGCGGCTCTTCGATTTGCCTGTTGACCCAAGGATCCTCCTACGATCAGCTTGGCTTCTGGTACTTTGTCGGGAATCGGAGGCAATGGTCTGAACCCCGACGTCGTTCGTTCTCTGCGGCAACGGCCCGCCAGCCGTCGGCTCACACCAAGAGACTACTGGCGTCGGGGTTTGCTCGTCGATCCAAGGGCTTAGAGCTAGGCCTGGGCTTCGAATCCGCCATACGGCGCGGCCAATCAGAGGATCGGTCGAATCGGGTATGGGGTGCGATCCAGCTCACCTACCAGCCAACTGATGGGGAGCGCCTCGTCGCGACAAGCTCGCCGTGGCACTCCCGGCACTCCCCGATCGGGGCCGTTTTTCCCGCAACAGATCCGGGCAACTCCCGACAACTGAGTAGAGGACGCACCACGGAGGCACATCATGGGACACCCCGGAACAGGCAAAGGAAACGAGTTGGCCGACCGTCTGGCCAGATACGCTGGAGAATCTCTCCGCGTCGCCGCGGAGTTGCCCAATACGAAGGAGGGGCGTCACGTAAGAGACCAACTCTTGAGGTCCGGAACAGCGCCTGGAGCGCACTATGCCGAGGCCAGAGGCGGTCAAAGTACAGCCGACTTCATTCACAAGGTTGCCCTCGCAGCCAAAGAGGCTCGTGAGTCGGTCCACTGGCTGCAAACCGCTGTCTACGCTGGGTTCATTGAACGGGACCTCAGTCGCCTCGTTGACGAGGGTCAGCAAATCACGGCCATCCTCAGCGCTTCGCTTCAGACCGCCAGAAACAAGCAGAATGGTTCCAGTTCCTGAGTTGACGCTCGAGCCCCTCCTGCGACTTCCGCTCTCAGGTTGCCGCGCTCCGATTCGGTTCCGACTTCCGACTTCCGACTTCCGTCTTCCGATGCACTTTCCGATTTCTGTTGTCCGCCGCTTGCCTCAATCGGAAGACGGACAATGAAGAGCGGAAGACGGAGGACGGAAGACGGAGAACGGAAAAGTCGAGCAAGACCGGACTCAACTGCGAAAAAGTCCCCAGGATGATCAGAACGTCCCGTCGTGCCGCCGCAGGCCAGATCCGATGCGTCTCGCGCTGGAAAACCAATCGGAACTGGGTTGTCATTGCCGGTCCATCCCGAGTGTGGTACAAACCAGCAAGCCATGTGTTCACTATCCTTGAGAAGCGACAGGCCATGACCACTATAAGTAAATGCATCACCTCTTGCCTGGGATAGATTATCCTCAGGCAGGTGATCTACAGTTCCAATCCCTATGGATATTCGTGTCAATGCACTCCTCTGATATATCAGGCAGGCTTTCACATAAAATGCAGCCAGCAAGGCATATTCAGGAAGATTGGTTAGTACCTGCCAGGTGTCCCCCTGAAATATGGAAGGGCCGATCCATTGAATTTTTTCTTTGGCCAGAGGAGTATGCATCTGCGGAAGTTTCTGAATAATATTTTTCAGTTCATTGAGTACAAGATTGTGTTGGTTTATGGATAATTTGGATGATTTTATAATGTCACCGGTAAGAACAGCGTACTTTTTATCTTTCTTGATAATCATGATGGACTCCATGATTGTATTATTTTATACTTTTAACTGTCAGCATCGCAAATGAAAGGATAGCGCAGACAAAAATCACCGAACCCATTATTCATCTGTGTCATCTGTGATCCTGACTTTATTGTTTCGCATAGGCACGAGTCCCTGTAGGACTATTTAGATATTTTTTATTTTACTTTTAACGTCTAAGGTAAAATATAAGATATTTTATTTTAGGTTCAAGCAAAAACCCACCCTGCGAGCACCAATTTCCTGATCCTCATAATGAACGGGCATTTTGACTTCTTTTATCTGTGTCATCTGTGCCCATCTGTGATTCTGACTATTTTTTCATTGTCTGTATCGCTGATTTCGCAGATGAAAGGATAGCGCAGATAAAACCTTCCGAATCCAATATTTATCCCTGACCATCTGTAGTTCAACCTTCCACTTCAAATTATTCATTATTCATTATTGATTATTCATTAAAAATCTGTGCAATCTGCGGCATCTGTGCTATCTGTGATCCTGACTATAATAAGGTGCCCAAAACGGAGTGTGGGAAACAGTTAGAGACGCAGGAGATTCATTAATTTTTCTTCCAGGATCAGGAGCTCTTCTTCGAGGATTTCGGAAATTTTCGGGGGGAGGTATTCTACTTTTTTGCCCCTCATGGGTTTTTGCCGGTCAAAGGAGTGAGTAAGAAGAACCTCTTCTTTTTCTGTATCTGAAATTTCGATATATAGTCCAAGACGGGCAAACCACTTTTTATCAACTCTGCACATCTCTATGGCTTCTATTTTGACTCTCATGACAATATCCGGATCCATTAATGAGTAATCTGAGACCACGCCCCTGAACAGGGAATTATTCCGATAATAATAAATAATGGCATCTTTGACCAGCTCGCCCGGTGTTTTCGCCCAATGTCTGTACACTTCATGTTTTATCTTATAGGGGCTGGACCGAATCACGATTCCGGAATGCCAGTATATCTGTATCGACTCGACATCCTCGACTTTGAGAATTTTCTCCGATTGAAATGAGCGGTTATTGTCTGCCGGATTAACATGCAGGTCGTAATAATAGGGCCCGCCGCAGCCTGTCATACAGATAAGCCCGATGAGAATCAATAAAGATTTCCATTTCACGATGACCTCCTTTTCACTGTTTCTTCTTAATCGTATCTTACGTGCCTGGTTACTTTCCCGGTTCTCACGGTCCTCGGTAACTACCATGGCCTAAAGGCCATGCCACACGTAATTATTTTTATTTATATCACACAAACGGG
>JARRJE010000274.1:7319-8685 GCA_037379765.1 Deltaproteobacteria bacterium | reverse complement strand
GTCTGCACGCCGAGCTTGGCGAGCTCGGTGGCCATCACGCGCAGCCGGTCGCTTTCCTTAATGCGAAGGTGGGCGATGTTGCGGTTGAGCGTCCTTCCCCGGGCCAAGCCGGCCACCACCGCCAGAGTAGGAACTATGTCCGGGCAGTCCCCCATGTCCACCTCGATGCCGTGCAACTCGTTAGTGCCGATGACGGTTATGCCTCCGGGCCCGTTTACCACCCGACAACCCATCTCCCCGAGTAGGCTGGCAAAAACCGCATCGCCCTGAAGCGAGGGCGCGGGTACGTTGGCCACTGTCACTCGGCCGCCGGTCACCGCGGCCGCTGCCCAGAAATAGGAGGCGCCCGATGCATCACCCTCGATTCGGTACTCCCGAGACCGGTATGTTCCCCGAGGGATCGAAAAGCGAGTGTATTCCTCGGTGGCCGTTGCCTCGATCCCGAAGGAAGCCATCACCGCCAGGGTCATGGCTACGTATGGTTTGGAGAGCACCTCACCGGCCACCTCCAGGAACGCATCCTCCCGTGCGTAAGGCGCCACCAGTAGGAGGGATGAGAGGTATTGGCTGCTCTTGCCCTCGGGCAGCAGGGTCCGGCCACCGGCAAGCCCCTTGGCCCGGATCTCCAAGGGCGGGCAGCCGGTGTCCTTGAGGCTTGTGATTTCCACTCCCCAGCCTTGAAGGGCCTCCATGAGCGGGGCGATGGGCCGTTCTTCCATGCGCCGGTCGCCGGTGATCCGGAAAACACCCCGGCCGAGGGCGGCCACCGAGGTGAGAAAGCGGGTGGCGGTGCCGTTATTGCCGAGATAGATGGCATCCTGCGGCGCTTCGATTCGGCCGCTTTTACCCCGGACCAGCCAAGCGCCGTCAGCATCCTCAACGTCGATGCCCATAGCTCGGAGGGCCCGGGAGGTGTAACGGGTGTCCTCGCTGGCCAGGGGGCCGACGAGGAGGCTCTCGCCGTCGGCCAGTGCGGCGGCGATCAGGGCGCGTTGGGTGAGGCTTTTCGAGCCGGGTACTTCGATCGTGGCGTCCACCGTGGCGAGTGGTCGGATTTCTTTCATGATCGTTCGGGGGGGAAGAAATTGCAAGAAGAAGGGTAAGCGGTCACAGGGCCTCGCATCTGCTTTGACGGCACTGCTGTCGAAGCTGATCGATGCATCTGCGGCATCTGTCGCTGCTTCCACGTTTCAGGAAATCGATAAATTGTCGATCCATACGCGATCGCTTTAGAAAAGAAAAAAGGGCGGGGTCACTTTTGCATGCCGGCAAGGAGAGCCTCCCGCATCACTTCAAGGGGAGCGCTCCGTGCAGTCCACAGTTCGAATTGGGCCGCTCCCTGATAAAGGAGCATGACCAAGCCATT
>JARRJE010000274.1:0-7244 GCA_037379765.1 Deltaproteobacteria bacterium | reverse complement strand
TGGCCTCCTGCAGCAGCCTGGTGGTAAGCGGCGAGTAGACAATATCCATGACCACGCCAAAATGGGCCAGGGCGTTGGGATCGATGGGGATGACCTCCGTTAGAGGGGACATCCCCACCGAGGTGGCGTTGACCAAGGCGTCGGCCCGATGGCCGGATGCCTCGGCCAGGGGCAGCCAGGGGCAGTCAAGGGCTTTGGCCAGGGCTTGCCCCTTTTCCGGGGTGCGGCTGGCGATGGTGATCTCCGCTCCTGACTCCAACAGGCCGAAGCCGATGGCCCGAGCCGAGCCGCCGGCTCCGAGAATAAGGAATCGGCTGCCGGCAAGAGGCAGCTTTTCCGCCAGCGCCCGGTTGGCACCCAGCCAGTCGGTGTTGAGGCCCCGAAGTCTGCCTTCCGTACAGATCAGAGTATTGATCGCTCCGATTTTCGCCGCTACGGGGTCGACTTCATCGAGATAGGGAAGCACTGATTCCTTGTGGGGAATGGTCACGCTTGCTCCCCGGATGCCCAGAGCCCGCAGGCCGTTGAGCGCGCCGGCCACATCCTCCACCTCGAAGGCCAGGTAAACCTTATTCAACCCGAGGGCAGCAAAGGCGGCATTGTGCATGGCCGGGCTCAAGGAATGAGCTACCGGCCGGCCGATGATGCCATAAATCTCAGTTCGGCCGTCGATCTTCATCCGTTGAAATCCGCTGCCAGCCGGCGAAGGACTGAAACGGGCAACTGGCCGGGCGCGGTAATCGGGCCGTGGTCGGGGGCAGCATAAGTCATGAAACCGTTCAGCTCCATGGTGGCGATCCTGCTGATCTTCCCGGGGCGGCCCATGCAAAAGGCGATCAGGGGAAAATCCAATTCCGCGGCCTCGACCTGAAGGTCGAGGACCCGGAGAACGTCCGGAAAGTCACGGGCAGTGGTCACGATCTTGCCAATGTGGGCGCCGCTGCGATACTGTCTCTGGAAAATGGTGGCCAAGGCCTGGGCGGAAGGGGTTGCCTTGAAATCGTGCCAAGAGATGATGACCCGGCTGCCATATTCGCGGGCAGTCGCCAGCACCTGTTGCTGCAAGTCAGGGTCGGTTCCCAGCTCGATGTCTACGTACGAGGCGCCAGCAGCGAGCGATCGAAGCAGCAATTCGATGCGCGATTGCTCGTCTCCCGTCCAACTTCCCCCCTCCCAGGCCGGCCGGTTGGTGAAAAGAAGCGGCTTGTGCAGGCCTTCAATAAAAGCAGGGATATCCGGAGCGGCCAAACCATCGAGCCGGATTTCTATGACATCCGCCTGCGGCTCGGCTTTCCGAGCGGCGCGCATCGCCTCGGCCACAGAGGGGGCGGCGATGGAAACACAAATTTTGGCGGCGATTTTCCGTCCCATATTTTTTTCTTCTGACAAGAAGGAGAATTCAAGGGTTCGGTTGGGAAATGGGATAATTATTCCATCTTCCCGGTGATGTCAAGACGGATGGCAGTGTTTCCGGGGCTTTCCCCTTCCTCCCGGGTATTTTGGATTTCCCTTTGGGACGGGACCGGGCTGTGCGTTATACTACCACGCAGAGAAAGAAAATCTTGCCGTTCGATCAACCAGCAGCTAAGGAATTTTCACTGCATGTACCGACTTTTCGTCGCCATTGATCTGCCTGGGGAAATCAAGGAGAAACTGGGAGCTATGGGCTTCGGCATCCCTGGCGCCAAATGGGTGGAGCCGGAGCAGCTTCATCTCACCCTGCGGTTTATCGGCGAGGTGGACGGCGGGGTATTCGCAGATATCAGGGAAGCCCTGGAGGGAGTGCAAGGCGAGCCTTTTGCCATGCGCCTGAAGGGGTTCGGCCATTTCCCACCCCGCAAGCAGCCGCGAGTGCTCTGGGTAGGGGTCGAGGCAAATGAGGACCTTGTACGGCTCAGGAACCGGGTTGAAAAGGCTATGGTGAGGGTAGGGCTCGAACCCGAGCACCGGAAGTTTTCGCCGCATATCACCCTGGCCCGCCTGAAGGAAACCCCCCTCAAGAAATTGACCAATTTTTTCGCCGGCAATGCTCTATATGTTAGCAGTTCTTTTGAAGTAACCGAATTTTATCTCTATTCGAGCCGGTTGAGCCCCAAAGGAGCAATCCACACCCGAGAAGAAACCTATCTTCTTCGTGGAAAATGAAAAGCCCCCATTCTGGTTTCACGTTACTTTGTCGTCAGCAGGGCCACGGCATGAGCAGCGATGCCTTCCTCCCGACCGGCGAACCCCATCTTTTCGGTGGTACTCGCTTTGAGGTTGATCGCCTCGGGAGCAATTCCGCATGCGCCTGCGAGTTTGGCCCGCATCTCGGGAAAGTGAGGGGCCAGCTTGGGTTGCTGCGCCACCACCGTCACGTCAACGTTCACCAGGTGCATGCCTCGGACGGAGACCAGGGCCATGGTCTCGGCCAGCAGCTTCAGGCTGCTGATGCCGCGGTAACGCTCATCGCTGTCCGGGAAATGACTTCCAATATCACCCTCTCCCAGAGCTCCGAGGATGGCGTCGCAAAGGGCGTGGGTGAGAACATCGGCATCGGAATGACCCAGCAGCCCTTTGGGATGAGGGATGGTCACCCCGCCCAGAACCAGAGGTCTGCCGGCTATCAGGCAATGAGCATCGTAGCCGTGGCCGATCCGCAACGTCGCTCCGCCCTCCATGCCAGCCATAGGATTTTCCTCTTGTCGTTCATTGCCCAGCAAAGCCTCTGCCATCAGCAGGTCCTCGGGGCGGGTGATCTTGAGATTCCGCTCCGAGCCTTCGATCACACAAACCGTGATGCCGATATGCTCGAGGAGCGAGGCCTCATCGGTGCCGACGAAGCCATCTGCTTCTGACGCAGCGAAGGCCTGTAAGAGAAGGTCGATTCGCGCAACTTGGGGAGTCTGGGCCTGCCACAATCCGTCTCGGTTCACGGTACGTAGGACCTTGTCATCAGTCACAGCTTTCAAGGTGTCTTTGACCGGAATGGCAGCCATGGCTGCTCCGCTGCGCCGGGCCTCGTCGAGGCAATCGGCGATAAGGGCTGGGGTGACGAGAGGCCGGGCTCCGTCATGGACGGCCACAAGCTCGGTAGAAGGCGGCACCTCACGGAGACCGGCTGCCACCGAATCCTGCCGCAGCCTCCCTCCGGCCACGACTGCCCGGACCTTGGTGATGCCGAACCGGTCGATGAGGGTGCGGGTAGCTTCCAGGTGTTCTGTCGGGGCCACTACAATGATGGCATCGATCGGGCTTTCTGCAAAAGCCCGTAATGTATGGATCAGAAGAGGTATGCCTGCCAGAAGACAGAACTGCTTCGGCATCGGCAACCCCATGCGGCTGCCAATGCCGCCAGCAGGAATAATAGCAACGGCCTTTGGCATTGGAGATAAGGAAAAGGTTGACTGGTCGTCAGGGGCGCCCGAGCCGGTCACCCGGCACCTCGTGCGACCTACCCGGAAACATCGGACGGGCAGCCCTCAAATGTTTCCCTATTTGGTTTTGCTCCGGGTGGGGTTTACCCTGCCTTCCATGTCGCCATGGAAGCGGTGAGCTCTTACCTCGCCTTTTCACCCTTACCTCGCCACGGCGAGGCGGTTTGTTTTCTGTGGCACTTTCCTTGGGGTCGCCCCCAGTTCGCGTTACGAACCACCCTGCCCTGTGGAGTTCGGACTTTCCTCCGGTCTTAGGGAAAAACCGGCGATCATGCACCCGCTCCAAATTTTAAGAAAATCGATAATCACTCAGCCATCAGCTTCGGATTTTGTCGTTGTTGCATTCTCTAAAGCCGACTGCTGAATGCTTTCAAAAAAGTAGGTCATCCGGGAGAAAAAGTCAATGACGGCCGCTTACTCCGCCATCCGCTCATCAATCCCCTGGTTGGCGAGCTGGTCGGCCCGCTGGTTCTCTCCCCGCGGCACGTGGACGATCTGGTAGAATCGGAATCCTTCAAGAAGGGCGATCGCCTCGGTATGCAACGGTTTAAGCTTGGGGTCCTTGACCCGATAGCTCCCGAGCATCTGCTTGACGATAAGCTCGGAGTCGAGATAAATGGAAAGCTCTTCCGCCCCATGGCGACGCGCCTCCTGCAGCCCCAGGATGAGAGCCCTGTACTCGGCGACGTTGTTGGTGCACTCGCCCAGGTAGATTCCTCTCGCTGCAATCTCCTGCCCCCGGTCATCTAAAAGCAGGATGCCGGCACCCGCTGCGCCCGGAGTGCCTCGGGCCGCTCCATCCGTATAAAGGGTGATTCTGAAGCCCGGCGGCCTCGGCTCTTCCGTTTTGGTCTCAAGGGCGAAGGTTGCCTGCCGCCGGTCGGGGAGCTGACGGCGATCGGGAGTCTGTCGCCGGGTGGCTTCGGTTCGGCGGTCGTGCCGGGCGACCAGTTGGGCGGCATCCCGAAGGGCATCCCGAAGAGCGGCCGGAGCGTGGTCAGGGAAGCAGGCCGCTAGGGCCTCATCGGGCAGCTTGGCGGCGAGACACTTCAGGATCTCGGCGGCCCCTTTAGAATCACTCAAACTTTCTCTTCCTCCGCTTCGTGGAACATGAGGCGGTTGCAGGTCGGACAAGAAAGCAGTTGCTCCGCCTTTTGCAGCTCAATGAACAGCTGAGGGGGGATATTCATGTTGCACCCACGGCAGACACCATTGTGGACGGGGGCAAGGGCGGTGCCGTTTCGTCGCTCACGCAGCATCTCATATTTTCGGAGCAGAGCAGGGGACACCTCACCGGCCTTCTCGGCCCGGACCTTGGCCACCTTCGCTTTCTTGCCGTTCAATTCAGCCGCCTGCTTCTCCGCCTTGGCCTCCTCTTCGCCCAGGAGCTTTTCTTTGGCTTTGCAGACATTGGTCTCTTCGGCGAATTTGCTCTGTAAGGACTCGGTCTCTTCCATGAGCAGAACCAATTCCTCCTCCCGCTGCTTGTTGTTCTTCTTGCCGTCCTCGATTTCTTTCAGGAGGCTCTGATATTCGCGGTTGGTTTGCACATTCATGAGCTTGTTCTGCCGATCTTTGATCCGGGCCAACTCGTCTTCCACGCCGGCCTCCATCTCCCGGCGGCGGGTTTCATTTGCCTCGATCTTCTCTTGCAGCCGGTTGATCTCGTCCCGCCGCTCAGTGATTTCAGCCTGGCTTTTTTCAAGCTCGGCGTAACCACCGGCGATCTGGGCTTCCAGCTCACTGATTTGGTGATCGATCTCCTGCAACTCTACTAGACTGGCAATATCCTGTCTCAAGGTCCTCTCCTTATTACTGCTGCTGTTTCTTAACCGACCCGCATTCCTGCACCATCCGATGCATGAAAGGATTGCGCTGACTGGCGGCGGCCCGGACCGGAATCTCGGCTCCCCGGGTGGCCACAGTCTCCCGCAGACGGGCAACCAGGGCGGGCATTGCCACGTTTTCGGTGGCGTAATGACCCGCATCAATGACGCAAAAATCGTTAGCCTCCGCCCACCTCGCTTCGCTGTGTTTGATCTCCCCGGCAACGAAGACCTGGGCGCCTTGGCGCCAAGCGGTTTCGACCAGGGCGGAGCCGCTGCCGCCGCAGGCGGCGGCCCGAGTGATCCGGTCAGGCAGACGACCGGCCAGCTGGACCGCGGTGATTCCGAGAACGGTGAAAAGCCGCTGCAGGAATTCCTCACCGCTGATTCCACCTGGAATATCTCCGATCCGCCCAAAGCCGACCGCTTCGTCATGGCCTTCGTTCAGGGTCAGCGGCTGGGAGCCAATAAGGCCCAACCGGGTGGCCAGGATGTCGCTAACGCCTTGGGGAATCACATCGAGATTGGTGTGACAACCGACGACAGCGATCTCCTGGCGGAGGGCTGCGTCCAGTAACCGGCCTACTGGTTGAACGAGACGAATGGCTTTTAGGGGTTGATCGAGACGAATGGCTTTGAGGGGGTGGAAGATGAGGGGGTGGTGGGTGATGATGACGTTCAGCCCAGCGGCGGCGGCCTCGGCAAGGACTTTCTGGGTGGGATCCAGGGCCACCAGAACGCCGCTGACCTCCCAGGCCGGATCCCCCACCATCAGGCCGACATTGTCCCATGCCTCGGCCAGGGCGGCGGGGGCGAAAGCCTCGATGTCGGCGAGCAGGTTCTCAACGCGGAGCGGTGCCGCCATTTCAGCCCTCCCTCCTGCAAATTGGGAAACCGCCGAATCTCGGCGGGCGGGAAAGCCGGAGCGATAACTCACAAGGCACGATCTGTCGGGAATTAAGATCTTTGCGCTTCCAATAAAAGAAAAAAGGTACAACCTGGTTTCGGTTGCACCTTTTTCCTCGATCCGGCAGTCCCTTGTGTGGAGGACCAAACCGGGGGATGATTCTGTCTGCGCGAAAAAGTAGGTTACCCACTGGTACTCGGTTGCATGATGAAAAAATGGTGGGCCTACCTGGACTCGAACCAGGGACCGACCGGTTATGAGCCGGTGGCTCTAGCCAACTGAGCTATAGGCCCCCAACTGGTCCAGCAAATCTTTTTACTATAGCGAGCAGATCATTTTTGTCAACCGGAAAGTCCTGGCTCACGGCAGACAGCCTCCTTGAAAGAATCAAAACCCGTAAACCATCTTACTGCCGAGCGACGATCACCTCGAAGTCCAGCAAGGCACTGACCACTTCCGCCAGCGGCAGTCCCACCACGTTGCTGAAGGAACCACAGATTTTCTCCACCATGAAACCTCCTTGACCCTGAATGCCGTAGGCACCTGCCTTGTCCAACGGTTCGCCGGTGCGCACATAAGCCCGGCACACCCCCTCCGACAATGGGGCAAAAGTGACCTCGGTGCGAACCGCCTGCCTTCGGAGCAACTCCTCGCCCCGGCAGAGGGCGAAGCCGGTCCATACCTCATGGGTCTTTCCTCCCAACCGCCGGAGCATGGCCACGGCCTCTGCTTCGCCCCGCGGTTTGCCGAGCAACTCATCGGTGAGCACCACTACCGTGTCGGCCGCCAGGATGTGAGCGGTCGTTTCCCCGGCGGCAACCGTCTTCGCCTTTTCCAGAGCAAGACGTTCAACAAACCGGCGCGGAACCTCTCCGGGCTCCGGCTCTTCGAGCACGGCCGCCGGCTGCACTTCGAAGGCCAGTCCCAATCCCTGCAGAAATTCTTGTCGCCGGGGAGAACCGGAGGCAAGAATCAGCCGCTGTCTGGTCTGAAAGCAACCTTGCTCGCCTTGAAAAATCATGACGCCGGAATTCACGAACCATCACTTTGTCAAAAAAATCTATTAATTGGTGGGGCCATCGGGTGCAATCATGG
>JARRJE010000273.1:0-3659 GCA_037379765.1 Deltaproteobacteria bacterium | reverse complement strand
ATCATGATCCGCTTGAAAATCATCCGCACCTTCTATCCGCACTGGGGCGAGCACAGCGGGATACACCAGTTCATTCGCCATCTTTCCCCCGAAAATTTTCTCGTCGAGGAAAGAGCGGTGCCCATGGAAACCGGAACCGCCCTAGGCAAAAACCTGGACGCACTCCTCACCTGGGCCGTTAGAAGCCGGAAGGTAGAGGCCTATCGTCTGAACGACTTTTGCGAGGAGCTGCGCACCTTCTCCCAATGTCTGGCGAAAAAATTCGACATCATCCACTTTCTCGACAGCGAGCACGGCCTCATGTTTCTCCCCTCGCTCCTGGACAAGGCCGGCTGGCTCAACCCGCGACCGCTGGTGGTCGGCATGTTCCACCAGCCGCCCCATATCCTCGAGAAATTCCTCAACCCCGAAATCGTCCGTCAGCTCGATTACATCACCGTCGTCGCGCCGAACCAGGAAGAGTGGTTCGCCCACTAGGTGCCGCGAACCCGAATTCGGACCATTTTGCACGGCATAGCCGTCGATTACTACCGCCCCGCAGGGAAAAAGCCTGCTTCAGGCAAGCTCCGCTGTCTTGCCGGGGGGGTCTGGCTGCGGGACTATCGGGCTCTCTTCGAGACGGCCCGGTTGCTACGGGACCGTCCGGAGATCGAGTTCCACATCATCGCCTCGGATCTGGAAAAGCCGTCTGACCTGGACAGCGTCTTCATCCACAGCAGGGTCTCCGATGAGGAATACCTGCAGCTCTTCCGAGAAAGCGATGTTCTGTTCATGCCCCTGGAAACGGCCACCGCCAACAACGTCATCCTTGAAGGCCTTGCCTGTGGCCTGCCGGTGGTCTCCACGGAGCTCATCTCCGTCCGTGCCTATGTTCCCGGGCCGGAGGGTCTGCTTATCAAGGACAATGACCCCGGCGCCTTCGCCGGGGCCCTGCTGAAATTGCAGCAGAATCCGGGTAAACTGCGAGAGCTCGGGGCGCGGGCACGGGGGCGGGCAGAGCAGCTCTCTTGGGAGAGGGTCGGCCGGGAGTACACCGATTTCTACCTGAAAATCAGGGGCAGAAGAGAGAAGGGGTGATCGGCATGTTCATCATCGGCTATCCGAAATCAGGCAACACATGGTTCTGCTATCTTCTCGCCTACTGCCTCAATGCCGAGTATGACGATTTCGACAATCCCGGCGTTCATCCGCGAAGCGATTATGAACGACAGTACGTCAAGGGCGGTCTGCACCACCGGAGCTGGCAGGACCGGACCGGTCCGGTTCTCAAGACCCATAAGAAATACCTCAAGTCCGGAAAGGATGAAGTGATCATCTATCTGGTACGCGACGGCAGGGACGTCATTGTCTCCTACTTTCACTATCTGCAGAAATTTTTCCCCGGCACCTTCCGCCGCTCCATAAACGGGACCGGCTGGCGGCGTTTTTTCCGTCTCATCCGCCGCCAGGACGATTTCGGGGTATTCGTGAGGAGGTACGCACCAGCCTGGGCGGCACATGTCAATTCATGGCTTGACAAACGCTTCCATGCCCTGGTCAGGTACGAAGATCTGAAAGAGAATCCGGTGGCCACCCTCCACGCCGTTTTTACCGCCTTGCAGGTCGAGGTCCCTGAACGAATTATCCGGGAAGCGCTCGATATATTCAGCTTCGCCAGGATGTCCGGCCGAAGCGAAGGCCAGGAAGATAAGAATTCCTTTTACCGGAAAGGGGTGTCCGGCGATTGGCAAAATCAATTTTCATCTGTGGATTTGGATTACTTCAATAAGAGAGCAGGATCTCTGATGACTCGTTTGGGATATGAGGAGGTTTAAATGCCGCAAGAAAGTTTCAGGTAAGAAGGCAGGCCGAGTGGCCTCATCATCTTCCTGCATATCCTTAAGACCGCAAGACCTCCGGCATGATGAAGCCATTAATAAAATAAGGGTCATGACTAGAACAGCGGATTTTTTCTGAGGATACCGAGTAGCACGGAAGCGATATCCTCACTCCTGTGGTTGAACCTAAACTCGCACTCTTTCAGATGCAAATAAAAGGTCGCTTGGGTCATACCCCGGAACTTGGAAAGCCTGGTCTTCGCGAAGCCCCAGAAGCTTTCGATTCCATTAATATGACTTTTTCCTTGAACGAATTCGTCCTGGCCATGGTTAACTCGGAAATGCTTTTTAAAGCCGAGATCAACAAGGCCATTATAGCCACGCCAGCCATCGGAGTGGATGGCGCTTTCAAGGCTTACTCGTCCTCGGATAACCGCTTGCAGCGTGGCTTTCCGGCAATCGGGGACAATTTCTGTGTAAACTTTCCCCTGGCGTTTAAAGATGCCGAAGACGATTGTTTTTCCGAAAGCTCCTCGGCCTCGTTTGCCTTTGACCCGCCGAGGACCGAAGAAGCTTTCATCAACTTCGATCTCTCCGTGGAGGGGTGATTCACTTTCACAATACTCTGCAATCCGTTTCCGGATTGCGGTGAGATATCGGTTAATCGTGTTGCGGTTGAGGCCTGAAATTTTGGTGATCTGAGAAGCATCCAAATCGATGGAAAATAGCCTCACGATCTGGCGAATTTTGGCCTCTGAAATTTTTGAACGGTTTGCGTACTTGTTTTTTAACGTCATAACTAAAGCTTAGCACACAATTCACTGTGCTGTTCTAGTCATGACCCTAAAATAATAAGATACAGTCAATCCGATATCGAGCTGTACCAATATGCAAGCAACCCATTCGCGAACTCTACTCCGCGATTGGCAATCGTTGAAGATCCATCCTTGGTGAGAAAATTTTCTCTAAAGATTATGCCGCAGACGATGAATCGCGAAAAAGTTAAGCATGTGCAGCTTACAAAAAGAGCGAAATGAAAATACTTCACGTGAATACCTTTGCCGCTGGAGGAGGCGCTGCCAGGGCCGTTTCACGGCTTCGCAAGGGGTTCCGTGAAATAGGGGTCGAAACCCGGTTGCTGGTGCAATCCTCATCCAGCCCCCTGGAATCCGGCACCATCTGCAAGCAGAAAATTTTTACCTGCCTGACCGCCGATTTTCGACGCCATCTTGACGCCATCCCCGTCCGCTTTTCCCCCAAAGGTCCTGTTACCGGTTTTGCCCCGGCCATTGTTCCGGACAGATTTTCGCAGATCGTTGCAAGGCTCGCGCCTGACATCGTTCATCTACACTGGCTGGGCGCCGGTTTCTGCCGGCTCGAATCACTGGCCCGTATAAATCGCCCTTTGGTCTGGACGCTGCACGATATGTGGGCCTTTACCGGAGGTTGCTTTTATGCCGGCGAATGCAATTCCTATAGAGAAAAGTGTGGCAATTGCCCACAATTGGGCTCAGGTAGGGAGGTCGACCTGAGCCGGAAGGTTTGGCAACGCAAGGCGCGCAGCTGGGAAAAATTGGATTTGACTGTGGTAACCCCCAGCCATTGGCTCGCCCAGTGCACCCGGGAAAGCTCTCTGTTGAAAAACAGACGCATCGAGGTTATCCCCAACGCCCTGGAAACAGACATCTTTCAACCTCTGGACATTCACTCCTGCCGCCGCCGATTAAAATTGCCCAAAAACAAAAAGTTCATTCTTTTCGGTGCAATCAACGCGACCATTGATTCACGGAAGGGTTATAGATACCTGCAGCAGGCTTTGAAGACCTTGAGCCAAGAAGGCTG
>JARRJE010000272.1:0-3662 GCA_037379765.1 Deltaproteobacteria bacterium | reverse complement strand
GGGCCGCTGTATTGAGCAGCAGATGAGCAAGCCAGATCTTGATCTGGTCTCTCGGCTTGACCGCGGCGCAGCGATAGCGGACCAAGGCATGGGGTCGGAGACCGATTATGAGACCGGCAAGCCGAGTCCCTCCCAGATCGAACTCAAGATCGAGGGGATCGAGCGGATCACCTGCTACATGCGGGGCCACCTTGCGGCCGAGCTGACGCACCTGCCGGCAGACTCCTTCATGGTCGACGGCCCCAAGGGCTCCGGGAGGCAGAAGGCCGGCGGCCCGGGCCAACGGCAATTGGTCCTCGATCGCCCTGCCGGCCAGGTGGCTATCCAATAGTTGGGCGGTTAAGCGGTAGCGGTCGAGCCCCTCGATCAGAAGGGGCTCACGCTCGGAAAGCTCCTCTCGCACCTCTTCGAGCTTCAGCCCCAGCCGCTGCTCGCAGAAAAAGCGGACCGGATGAGCGAAGAACCGGCAGAGCTCCTCCAGCTCCACCCGGTCCGAATCGGGGGGCAAGGCGGCCAGCGGCGCGGGCAGCAGCGGCCCCTCGGGCCGGCGGGGACCGATCAGAGCCGCGGCCGCCTCCCGGTTCTCGGTCTCATAGCTGAAAAGGTTTTCCCTTCCTTTAAAATAGGCGGGATGAAAAGGCTGCAGCCGATGAGGGATGACGAGCTTTTCCCGCAGGCTGCCGTTATCGACAGTAAAGCCCCGTTCCAGCTCGTCGAGCAGTTCGCTCACCAGTACCGAGGGCGGCAGATCGCTGTTGTCCCGGGCGGATTTGCCCACGTAGCTGATGAAGAATCGTTCCCGGGCCGAAAGAAGCGCTTCGAGAAACAGGTAACGGTCGTCCAGGCGCCGTGAGCGGTCCCCCCGCCGGGGCTCACGAGCCATGAGGTCGAAAGCGGCCGCCGGAGTCGGCCTTGGGAAGGAACCGTCGTTCATGCCCAGCAGCCAGACGACTTTGAAGGGGATGGCCCGCATGGGCAGCATGGCGCAGAAAGTGACTCCACCGGCCAGGAAGCCGAAGGGGGAGGCCTCTTCGGTCAAAACGGTGGTGAGGTGCGCGCGCACCGTTTCGATCCCCACCTGCCCGGCAAAGCCGGCCTTCTCCTGCTGAGCGGCAAGTCCAAGGACCGTCTGCCGGAGATGGAGGAGGTCCCGCTCCTGCTCCTCGTCGGCCAGAAAAAAGGTATCGAGGAGGGTAAGCAGCCTGGCCGACCATTCGGTGAGAGAGGCGGGTGCAGCGAGCGGCCGCAGGGCGGCGAACAGGGTTTCGGCAAAATCGACGAACCGGCCGAGCACTTCGGTCTCGGACCCTTCAAGCCCGTCCACCGGCAGGATGGAGCCGAAAAGCCGCTCGCCGTGGCCGGCGCAGGCGTATCCCAGCAGCAACCGATCGAGCCCTGCCCGCCAGGAGTGCTCACTGAAAACGGGGAGCCCAAGCCGACGACGGCATTCCTCGTCGATTCCCCAGCGGATGGAGGCGGACTCCACCCAGGTCTCAATCAGCTCGAGATCGGCTGCCTGGAGGCCGAACCGACGCCGCACCGCCTCTTCTTCCAGGAGGGCCAGAATCGAAGGCGCCCCGAATCTGCCATCCACTACTATCAAAAGGTCGAGAAAAGCCTCCGCCAGGCGAGCTTCCCGTCGGATACTGCGGTCGGCGATGGCGTAAGGGATGCGAGCCCGCATCTCGGAGAATTCATCGAACACCGCCTGGATGAGGGGGCCATAAGTCTCGATGTCCGGTGTCATTACCAGGATGTCCCGGGGGCGAAGTGAAGGGTCTTCATCGAACAAGGCAAGCAGCTGGTCCTTGAGCACCTCCAGCTCCCGCAAGGGGCTGTGGCAGGAGTGGATTAGAATAGAGCGATCTTGGGGGTCGAGCCTGCGCCTGGTTTCTGCCCCCCGCAGCTCCAAGATGTCGTTCTGGATGGTGGCGAGGAGGCTCTCGCCTTCAGCCGGCACGAAGCGCTCCGTTTCCCGGCAGTCGAGCTCCTGGAGCATGGCGAACAGATCCCGGCCCAAGTGGCCCATGGAGGCAAGAAGGGCATGGCCCTCCTCCTGGAAAAGGAGCACGGCCTCCCCATGGCGCCGGCCCAAACGGGCCGTCTCTTTGGCGGAGAGGATGTCGCTCCAGTACTCCCGGCAGGGGTTGAGCAGAAAGAAATTGACCTCGATCCGTTCGGCAAGCGCCGCCAGAAGCTGTAAGTGGTAAGGGGGAAGAGAAGAGATGCCGAAGACGGAGAGCCGCGGCGGCAAATCAGGGATAGCGGCGCCTGCCGCCAGGGCGGTCAGACCCCGGTGCAGGAGGGCGGCCCGGTGGGGCCGCGCCGTGCCGGTGGCAAGCCGGCGCCAGAGCTCCGCCTGCCAGCCTCCCTCCTGGCCATCCTCCCAGGCCAGGACCAGGTCGGGCCGGTAGACCGCATATTGATCGAAGAGATTGGCGAGCTGGCGGGCCAACTCGAAGCGCTGGCGTTCGCCGCCGGTGGCAAGATAATCATTAAGAGGCGCGAAAACCGTTTCGTCTTTCAGGTCAGCCAAAAGCCCCATGAGTCGCCAGGTGACCATCTCTCTTTCATCGTTGCCTGTGGCCTCCTCGTCGAGCAGACGACCTAGGACTCGGCTGATAAAGGCGTTCGGAAAAGGGCAGGAGAGGTTAGCGCAGACTCCGATTTTGGAGGCGAGCTGCATGGAAAGCCAGCGGGCCATGCCCCGGCTCTGGACCACCACGGTCTCGGCCAAAAGGGGAGGAAGGGGCCGGTTTGCAGCAATGGCTGCCAATTCCTCGGCCAGTATCTCCAGCCGATTGCTCATATGGAGGTGCAGGCCGGGATTCACCATGTCGGTTTCGCTCATCGTTCGGAATCGAGCACGGTACAGACGATGGGCCGGCGGCTCCGAGGCCCGTCGAACTCGCAGAAGAAAATGTTCTGCCAACGGGAAAGCCCCAGCCGGCCGCCGATTACCGGAATCGTCTCCGACGGCCCCACCAGGCCGGCTTTCAGATGGCTGTCGCCGTTGCCGTCCTGCCGGTCGTGCTGCCAGACGCCACGGGGAATGATTCGGCGCAGCAAATCGACCACGTCGCTCTGCACGGAGTCGTCCCAGTTCTCCTGGATCATGATGGCGCCGGTCGCCCCTTGGGCATAGAGGGCCACCAGGCCCTCGGTGATGCCGCTGGCGGCGACCATCTTCTCCACTTCGGCGGTGATATCGACCAGCTCCTCCCGCCGGGAGGTGGCAATCTCGATGATTTTCCGCAAATCAACTCCTTTCTTTTCGATTTGATCGTCGCACTTTATTGATCGTCGCATTTTAGCCTCTTCTCCCTTCAAACGCTAGGGCTCCGCCCGAAGTGACCTCCGGCCGGAAAAACCCTTGCAGCCTAGGTGCTTCGACAATTACAATTCAAGATTCGCGATTTCCTGCCTCTGGCCGAAAGATGTCCGACGCCTAAGTGGCCGACATACAAAGAAAAACGAATTAACAACCGTTTCCAGGACAAAACTCCTTTGCAAGCTGCGCTCAGGGGCCTATATTCAACCTGAATCAGTGAAAGAAGATATCCATCGAACCCGCCCCTGGGCGATGAAATAAAGAGTGATAGAACGCCATGCCGGACACAGCCGCAGGCCAAACTCCCTATCAAAAACAGCTTCGCAAGCAG
>JARRJE010000271.1:0-5080 GCA_037379765.1 Deltaproteobacteria bacterium | reverse complement strand
TGGAACCTTTTCCCGAAACCGATGTCTCAATTAATAGATGCGATAAAAAGCATCTTTACTCTCCTCCTTCCCAAGGAACCTCCCCCAGGTTCCGCCCGGGGCCGCAGAGGTCTTGCCCAACCTTTGCGGCCCCATTTTTTTATTCCTGCAGGACGGCGGCCAGCCGCCTTCTTGACAATTTCCAGCCCCTCGCAATATAAAGAAAAAAGCTGTCACTCTCCCCCGGCTCCCACCGTTTCCGTCTTATCTTTCCCGGGAAAAACAGTAAAGCAACGAACCTCAGGAGGAATCCATGCGTAGCCCCGCCTTTTTCCGAACCAGAACCGGTTCTTTCCATTATCTTTTCTTTCTGCTTCTGGCAGCCCTCATCATGGGGATGAGTGCCGGGCGGGCGATGGCCGTCTCCACCCTCCCAGCCTCGTTTGCCGATCTGACCGCAAAACTGGCGCCGACAGTAGTGAACATTTATACAACCCAGACCATCAAGGTTCCGAGCAGGCCCCATGAATTTTTCTTCAATGGACCCGAGGGGCAAGAGCAGTTGCCGGAAATGTTCCGGCGTTTTTTCGGTATGCCCGAAGAACCGGAACACCCTTCCCCCCACAAGCAGACCAGAACCAGTCTCGGCTCTGGGGTAATCACCACGGCCGACGGCTACATTCTCACGAACAATCACTTGGTGGAAGGGGCGGATGAGATCAACATCAAGCTTTCCGACTCCGAAGAGTATCAGGCCAAAATTATCGGCCGCGACCCCAAGACCGACCTGGCCCTCCTCAAGATTAAACCTAAACATAAGTTGCAGTTCGCCACCTTTGGCGATTCCGATAAGCTGCGGGTGGGAGATTGGGTGATCGCCATCGGCAATCCCTTCGGCTTCGAACAGACGGTCACCGCAGGGATCGTCAGCGGGAAGAGCCGGGTGATCGGAGGAGGCCCTTACGACAACTTCATCCAGACCGATGCCTCTATCAATCCCGGCAATTCAGGAGGCCCTCTGTTCAATATGGATGGCAAGATGGTGGGAGTGAATACCGCCATTTACAGCCGCAGCGGCGGCAATATCGGCATCGGTTTCGCCATCCCGGTGAACATGGTCCGCAACATCATGCAGCAGCTCAAGGAACACGGCAAGGTGGTGCGCGGCTGGCTGGGGGTTATGATCCAGCAGGTAACCCCGGAGCTGGCCGACCAGTTCGGTCTGGAGAGGCCCATCGGCGCCCTCGTGGCTGGAGTCAGCCCCAACAGCCCGGCCGCCAAGGCGGGCATCAAGCCCGGCGACGTGATCGTTGAATTCCGCGGCACCCCAATTACCCAGATGAACATGTTGCCGGCCCGGGTGGCCGAGACAGAGCCCGGCACAGAGGCGAAAATCGTTCTCATCCGGGACGGCAAGCGCAAGGAAGTAACCGTCACCGTTGCGGAGCTCAAAGAAGGCCAGGTGGCAGAGGGCGGAGGCGAGTCTACCCGCGAAGAGCTGGGGCTGACTGTTCAGGAGCTCACCCCCGAGCTGGCCCATTCCCTTGGGATCGAAGACACTACAGGCCTGCTCATTTCCGACGTCGATTCCGGCTCGCCGGCAGCACAGGCTGGGCTTCGCCGTGGCGATATCATCCTGGAGGTCAACCGCCGCAGCGTGGACAGCCTCGGAGCCTTCAACAAAATTACCGGCAAGGTGAAAAGCGGCCAGACCGTGCTCTTTCTGGTCAAACGGGGCGAGAACACGTTGTTCGTAGCCCTCAAGAAGAAGTAACCGGGTCCGCTGAGAACGGATGGCCCGCGTCGTGCCTGGCGCGGCCCATCCTTTTTCCGGGGGAATCAACCGTAGATGCTCGATTCGGCTTTCGCCGGCTCGGCAGCTCTTGGCAGCCGTTCCTCTTTTTCTCCTTGCCGTCTGCCCACACAAGGAACGAGTCCTCCCATTGCCTTGCCGGAGACCATACCCAACATGGTCATGGTGGGCCAGGGCCTGAAAATTTCCGCCCGGGCGTTCACCAACCCTCAGGCCGCCAAAGAAGTCTTTCGGTTTCGATGCCCGAGGGGCCGGGCTGCTTCCTGTGAGGTGACCTTTCAGGATGAGAGTTCGCAGGAGGTGACCATCAGTCCATCTCAAACCTCCCTTATCGATCGCAACCGGAACGCTTGGCCCATATTACCCGCACGGCGAACGAGCGGGCGAAAAACTATATAGAAGTGAGATGAACCCCCTGAAGGGGGCGACCGAACCTTCCCTACTGCTCGGGGCTGCAGGCGCCGTGGCTGGGGTTGGCGGGGGAATCGTTTCCGGACACGATATTGGCGAGGCGTTGGGTAAGGGCGCCCTCGAGGCGGCAGGCGGCGCTATTGCCGGCGGGGCGAGCATCTATGGCACTGTCGGAGAGCGAATCAAGGAGGAGCTGGCTTCCAAAAGCCTTCGGGAGAAAACCATTATTCCTGATGAGATCGCTTAAAGGGTGTTTTTTCCCGGAAGCCAAAGAAGAAGCGGCAGGTGCCACTGAGCTGCGCCTGGCTCTCACCTACGGCCAAACGCCGAAGGTGGTGCGGACGATCTGGCCAAGCAGTGAGGAAAATCAGCCATCAGCTTTCCTGACCTCTTGCATGAAGGCGGCCAGCTTCTCGAGGTCCTTGTGTCCCGGCTCGGATTCGACTCCGGAATTGACATCGACGGCGAACGGCCGGACAGTTCGGATCGCCGCTCCCACGTTGTGGGGATTAAGCCCCCCTGCCAGGATCACATGGCCGGGGGGGCGCAGCGTTTCAAGCAAGGACCAGTCAAAGGGCTGCCCGGTCCCGCCGCTTATCTTTTCGTGGAAAGTATCCAGCAGGTAGCCGGCGACCAGCCCCTCATAGTCATAGTATCGAGGCCGTGTTTCAGGGCGCAGTGAATCGGGGCCGATTCCGAAGGATTTCACCACCCGGCAGGAAATGCTCTCGCAGTACTGGGGTGATTCGCTGCCGTGCAGCTGGATGATCGTCAGCCCGCAGTATTGCATGATGTCATTGACCACATCAAAGGCCTGGTTGACGAAGACGCCCACCGCCTCGACAAAGGGCGGCAGACTTTTGATGATCTCCCGCGCCTTTTCGGGTTCGATGTTCCGGGGACTCTTATCGGTAAAAATGAAGCCCAGTCCGTCGGCTCCTAGGTCCACCGCTCCTTGAGCGTCCGCCTTTTCCGTGATTCCGCACACCTTGATCCGCGTTCTCGCGGTCATGCCTCTTTCTCCCTCCTGCTCACAAGAGATGTTGTAACTGTGATCGAAGCCGGCAAAAATCGCTCCGTTCCTGATTTTGTAAGCGCTCACAGGTGTCGCAGATACGCGAACAGGCCGATGACAAGGTAGTTGCGGTGCCCATGAACGCTTGGAATCCCGGCTGGAATCCTCCGCTGCAGGCGAAAAGTGGTTTCCAGATCAACAGAGAAATCGCGTAGATTGCGATTGTTGATGCCGATCAAGGTGCTGCCGGCGGCCATGGCCTTTTCGAGCTCCTCTTCGCCATGAACTTCGGTCAGCACGTCCATGCCGAGCTCCTGGGCCAACATCGCAAAATCCTTCAACTGACTCCGATCAAGAATGGCGGCGATCAGGAGGATGGCATCGGCTCCGAAGGCCCGAGCCTGGTGAATCTGGAGCTCATCGATCAAAAAATCCTTGCGGAGCACGGGAAGAGCCACTGCCTGCCGCACCAGAGGAATAAAAGCGAGAGAGCCCTGGAAAAAATGCTCGTCGGTCAGCACCGACACCGCTTGGGCCCCTCCCTCCTGATAGCTTCGGGCGATGGCCGCCGGATCGAAATCGGCACAGATCACTCCCTTGGAAGGCGAAGCCTTCTTGGCTTCGGCAATCACCGCAACGCCGTCACCGTCGAGCAGGGCCTGTCGAAAGCCTCGCGGCGGCTCCGGCTCTGCTTCCGGGCGACTGAAGCCGTCCCGGCGCAGCCGGTCAACTTCTTCTCTTTTCTGCGCGACGATGCGGTCGAGGATCATCTCAAAAACTTCCTTGCTGCGGGCAGCTTCTTACAGGATGACGCCACCGGGCGGAGTGATACGGGAAAGATAGTAAGTGATCACAGGTGCCGTAGATTTGCGTAAGCACTTCCGGACGCTATAGCCCGCTATGCAGCCGGGAGTGATCACGCGAAGATGCAGTGCTTGTGGTCACTTTTTATGCTGGCGGCAAAAGGCCACCAATGCCTCCAACTTATCCATGGCGGCCCCGGAGGCCGTGACGTCCCGGGCACGGGCGACCCCTGCAGCCAGGTCGTCCGCCTGGCCGGCAGCCATGATAGCTGCCCCTGCATTAAGCAGCACCATATCGAGCCGCGGTCCTTCTTCGCCAGCGAGGACCTGGCGCAGCTGAACGGCGGCCTCATCGGGGGTGGTACCGCCCTTGATTTCTGCCAAAGCCGCCCGAGGGAGATCCGCGTCCTCTGGCCGCAGCACATAGGTGTACACCTTTCCTTCCCTCCATTCGGCCACTTTGGTTTCTCCGGTAATGGTGATCTCATCCATGCCGCCTTCACCGCAGACCACCAGAGCCCGCTTGGAACCAAGCCGACCCAGTACCATGGCCAGCTTGTCGGTAAGAGCGGGATCGTAGACCCCCATGACCTGGACATTGGCCCCGGCCGGATTGGTCAGAGGACCGAGAAGATTGAAGACGGTGCGGATGCCGATTTCCCGCCGCGGGCCGATGGCATATTTCATGGCGGTATGCAGCACCGGTGCGAACATGAAGCCGATCCCCACCTCCGCGATACAACGGCTGATCTGTTCGGGAGTGAGTCCCAAGTCGACGCCCAGGGCCTCCAGCACATCTGCACTGCCGCAATGACTGGAGATGGAGCGATTGCCGTGCTTGGCTACCGGCAGACCTGCGCCGGCCACCACGAAGGCAGTGGTAGTGGAGACATTGAAGGTGCCGGAGGCATCGCCACCCGTCCCGCAGGTGTCCACCACAATATCCCCGGGCGCCGCGACCTCGACCTTGGGGGCTCTTTCCCGCAGGACCCGAGCAGCACCGGGGATTTCATCCACCGTCTCCCCTTGGAGGCGAAGGGCCGTGATGAAAGCGCCGAT